>JAAELK010000107.1 GCA_024226935.1 Desulfobacteraceae bacterium | reverse complement strand
TTTTCATCTTAGGGATATCACATTGATCAGAACATGAAAAAATCAATTCAGAAAGCTCCTGTGAAGTTTTCCTTAATTGTTTTTTATCATATATAATCAAAGTGATGGCCTGTTTTTTCTCCTCTTCTGAAAATTCAATTCTGGCGCATGGGCTGTTTGCAGTGCCTTTATCCTGGTAACAAGAAAAAATATCTGAAATCAGAACGTTTTCAGGAAGATTTTTAATGTTGACCTGCTGATAAACCTGGTAACCGGATTTTATTTTATACCCCATATTTACCAGCCTCTCCAGAACAGGGTGGTCTGGAAACACCCCCTGTTCAAAGTATGTGGAAAGCATATCTGTTATGTATGGACATATCAGTTTGAATTCATCGTTGTTCTCTTTTTTGGCACAAACAATAAAGGTGCCGGGCATGGCTTCAGGAAAATCCATTTGCATGATTTCGGCTGTTTCGCAGATATATGGCAGTATTGCATCAATGAGCGCTTCTTTTATTATTCGATAGTGCAGGCTGTTTGAAATATATTTTGAAAGCAGTTTCAGAGCATTTTTATTGTCAGGACAGTCAAGGAGTTCCGGGTTGAATTTTTGAATGCATTTTTCAACTTCCCATTCTATATAATGGAAAGCATAATACTTCATTCTGTCAATATCTTCTTCGGCCTGGCATGAACTTTTGTAATGTGTGTAAACACAAAAGCTTATTATAAACCTGCATATCTGGTTCCACACCTTTCTGAGTTTTGAGTTTCTGCATATGACACATTGAAACAGGGCATTTTTGTCTTCCTGTGAAATTTTTCCTGACTTGCAGTTTCGGATCAAAGTGCAAAGGTCAATCCTGCCGCAGTCATCTGACTTTTCTTTTTTCCTCTCCTGTTTCCAGTAATCATGACAAAACATATTAAGGTTCATAAAGGTCCCTTTCTTATCATTGTTGGTGTCAAAACAGCAACTCATTATATAACATAAGTACCCGAGCAAAAGTTTTTCGGTATTTTTGACAATCTGAAAACAGACCATAATATTATGCCGGTGACAGATCAGATTATTATACCATATCATAAATAAATAATAAGGGAGGACTTTATTATGAAATTTATATCACCGCTGACAGAAGATCAGGCAATATTATTGGAAGATATTATGAAACATGATTCCTCATCACGGGTACGCATCCGGGCCCACAGTGTTATACTCAGCGGACGGGGGTATAAGACAGATGAGATTGCCGATATTTACCGGCTTGACAGAGATACAGTATCATCATGCATTGATTTATGGGAAAAATTCAATACCGAAGGTTTGCCGCTTCTGTTTCTGATCACAGATTCGGAAGCCTCCGGAATAAACAGATACGAAAGCCTGCCCCGTATATATGATACACGCCGGGGTTTCGGATCAGAGCCCCTCAGAAAAATGATCATCATCGCCTTATCCGATAAGCCCCGGAGCGGAAGACCTCCGAAACTGACGGAAGATGAAAAAGAGATAGCAAAGAAACTTATCAGGAAATATCCGCGATCCGTAAAAGCAGTGATTGCAGAATTGGCTGAAATAACAGGGAAGGTTGTCAGCGTGTGGACGATAAAACGGCTGGCCGGGGCAGTCGGAACATGGAGACGTATCAGAAGATCGCTTAAATCCAAGCGTGATGAAAAAAAATTTGAAAAAGCGAAGGAGGAGATTCAGGAGCATAAACAGCAGCAGCAGGCGGGAGAAATCGATTTGTTTTACTCCGACGAAACCGGCTTTGATCTTCAGCCGAGTGTTCCGTATGCGTGGCAGCCGAAGGATGAAAACATCGAAGTTCCCGCTTCCCGAAGCCCCCGTCTCAGCGTTCTCGGATTTCTCAATACGGCGACCGGCGAGTTTCACTCCTTCACTTTTGAGGGTTCGATAAACAGCGACATAGTGGTGGCATGTTTCGACTGGTTCAGTGATATCATCAGCAAAAAAACAATTGTCATTATGGACAATTCTCCGACGCATACCAGTGATCTGTTTGCTGAGAATATCGAAATATGGGAAGAGAAAGGACTTTTCATTATGAACATACCGCCCTATTCTCCGGAACTGAATCTTATCGAAATTTTATGGCGGTTTATCAAATACTTATGGCTGCCTTTTTCAGCTTATCTGTCTTTTAAAGATTTGGTAAATGAGGTGGAAAAAATTTTGAAAGGAATCGGATCGGAATATCAGATTAATTTTTCTTAGAGATACTACCGAAAAACTTTTGCTTGGGTACTTACA
>JAAELK010000106.1 GCA_024226935.1 Desulfobacteraceae bacterium | reverse complement strand
ATAATCGTAAAAGGAGGCATTCTTACCTTGGGCTTGAAAGTCCCCAGGTTTTTGAGAACAGATGTATGGTGAAATCATACGAGAATGCAGCATGATTTTGTGTCTACACTTTCAAAGAAGGATCACAGATATATTAATTACATTTAATAAACCTCTCAAAGATATTTGGGAAATAGAAATAGAAGGAAAGCTTCCTACACATAATATTTCAAAACCATATAGTTTGATACCGAAAATTTCATTTGCTTATGTATATCCAGTATTACCGAAATAAAATTAATTAATTTGTTTTTGATGCATCTCTTGCCAAATTAATAGAATTAAAGGAGGGATACTTTTGAAATTAAATAATAATTTAACCTCACTGCTCAGCATAGATAATATGTACTCAAGATCAAAGATATTAAATAAATCCAATAGTAATCATCTAAATAAAGTATTTTCAAAAAACACAGGGGATAGTGTTTCTATTTCAGAATCAGCAAAACAAATAGGTATAGATTACAAAGATATATCAACCATAACAAAAGTAAACAATAAGGAAATAATACCATTAAAAGCAAATAATAACTCCCTTGATTTTCGGTCGGGTAATTATTATGATTTTCAAACTAAAAATGGAAGACGAATCATTCTTAGGGGATTATCGGAGGGGCAAGTATCCATGCCATTTTCTGAGTTGAATGTGAATGTGCGTTCTTGTTCACGATCATATCATAAAGAAAGAGGAGAAGTAGCCAGATTTTTTAATAATCTTTCACGTGACATGACAACTATGACTGTACGCTTGGCTTATACGAAAGAGGAAACATCGGATATGTTATCCCGTGCTGGTGTTCAACCGGGATTTTTCACGGTTCAAAACGATAAAACAACAAATGAATTTTATTTGGTGGAGGATGGTACAATATATCCCAAATACCAGTCAGAGGGTTTTAGAGCCGGGCTTAATGGTAGAAATCATTTTGAAAATGGTTATACAAAGGATTCCAGGTTTATAATTGACGGGAATGAATATAAGTTGGATGACGATGGCTACCTGAATATTCCAGAAGGAACTGCCTGTTTGATGGAAACAATAGAAAAGATCAAATAATCCCAACCTCATAAGCGGGTCTGCAATAGGGCGGTTCATTTGAAATTTGCAATATAGCTGTTATTGGCCTTAAATAAAAATAAGAAAAAAGGTTATTATTATCAAGTTTTCCTCATCTGAACCCAATAGCATCCGGAGTCTCACCGGCAAAGGTGGTAAGTTCACGGAAAGCGAATCCGCATCGGTTTAATAGCCATTTTTCGGCTATTTTGGTTAATTCATCGTGTGTGTGAGTCATTATCATATGGTTACCTTAAATAAGTCATAGAGTTTTTGCCAAAAGCGCCACCCCATGATTCCCGGTTAAATAAATTCCCCCTCGGGTGCCTGGCTGGTTGGGACCATGTTTTTGGGAACATCAAATCACCGGCTTTCACGTTGCCAACAGTCTTATTGCTGAAATCTTCTTTAACAATAAAGCAATAAGCCGCCCGATTGTCATCGATAATGCGGTGGTATCTTCGTAAATTATCAACCGTGTATGATTCTTCTGGGTTTTTGACTTGTAAGAATTTGAGCAGTTCTTTTATTTTTTCATCCATCTTTATTCTTTCTCTCCCCATCCCATAAATACTGGTTCGATTTCCTTTCTACAAGTAACCATATCTTTGCTTTCGAAATAGCTGTAATCAAACAAGAAGTCCCAGGCCTTTAATGCCTTAAGAATTGCTTTATTTCTGTCATCAGCCTTAAAAACTTCATCAAAATGCCAGAATTCGTCAACCGTATCTTTAGCTTTAACCCTAAATTTTCCTGCCCACTGGTTTTTTATTTTTTCTGGCGGGATTTGTTGATAGCCAGGTGGCATTGATAATACATCAAAACAATCGGCTGAAAACTTGGTCATGCCGCCCTTTGTCAAACAGCGTCCAAAATTGACCCCCCATCAGCGTCCAATTTT
>JAAELK010000105.1 GCA_024226935.1 Desulfobacteraceae bacterium | reverse complement strand
TGTGCCGGAAAAAAAAATCTTTCAAGAAGAAGAAAAGAATATGAAGAAAATTGGTTATTTTTTTAAAAAGGGAAGAAAAAAAAGAAGAAAACGCACTTTCAAGCCAGGAGGATTATTCCATTATCAGATCAAGGCTGACAGTAGTTTTATTTTTACTTTTTTATTATTGATCAGTTCAGCTGCATTAGCTGATGTTCCGATAAATATATTTAAAACTACGAATCTGTATGCAAAGTTTTTGGACCATTCTAAAATAAAATCAATCATTACTGACAATTTGGAATTGTCAGAGGATCTCCACTATAAAGTGAACGTAAAAGTCATGTATGAAAAATCAGGCAAACCTGATTATTTAATTGTTTATATATTAAGTAATGAGACTTACTTCTATGAGACGATCCGGATAGATATTGACGGTGATTACAATGTGGATTCCATTAAAGAAAAATACAAGGAAACAAAAGCAGATTACTCCCAGGGAACTGTGGACATCTATGCATCTTGTCCGAACGATTCCATCGAAATGGTTTTTGCAACTTCTGAAACAGGAATACCTACAGCAGTTAACGGTGTAAAAGCAATCGCCCAGACTGCAAGAAATGCAGGATACAGCGTACAAACTCTTTTAGGATCCTCCGAAAACAGATCCGCCATTCTGAATTGGCTGGCATGCGACAACTTAATTTTTTTCGGTAGAATTGGCCATGGAAGCACTTCCGGTATCATGGTTTCCAATGGAACATTATCCTACACAGATTTTCAGAATATGTCATCCAATGCATTAAATGATAAGGTTCTCTACTTCAATTCATGCCAGGTTCATAACAGTCCACTACAACCGTCTGTTGTCAGCGCAGGAGTGCAAAAATATATTGGTGGTATTGATAATTTATCTATCGGACCCTCAGAAGAAGTATTTAAATGTGTCGCTGACAACGCCATTGCACAACATGAAAGCCTGACTTCTTCATTGGCATCCTGCGAAGCATCAGAATATCCATATATCGGAGCTCATGGAATTTCCGGAAATGGTTCGGATTATGTGGGTGACGGTGGATCGTCAGGAGATTGTTCCGCACCGACAATGAATGTTACTGATATTTCCTCAAGCAGTATTTCAGTATCCTGGAATAATGCAGGTGCAAACAGCTATAAAGTCTATTACTTAAAGTCGGGTGGCAGTAGTTGGAC
>JAAELK010000104.1 GCA_024226935.1 Desulfobacteraceae bacterium | reverse complement strand
TGCTGGCTGATCCAACCAGCACAACCACCCAAAGAGATAAACATCTGTCAAATGCCCAGGCAAAAAAATGGGAGGACCACACTGATGATATTAATCTGCACACACAAAATAATATTTTGATAAATGGGAATTTCGATATCTGGCAACGAGGAACAACTTTTAATCATGATAATACAACAAATATTTATACAGCTGACAGGTGGAAAACCATAGGTAATCTTTTTGATGGTAGTGTCACAAGACAAGAATTTACTACGGGACAAACTGAAGTCCCGGATGATCCGAAATATTTTTTAAGACTTGAATGCACAAGAGATAGTGGAGCGGTATCTATTTCTCAACTCATTGAAGATGCTCGAACTTGTGCAAATAAAAGGGTCTTTTTAAGTGTTTGGTTAAAATCTCCGAATACGATTCCAGCAGATGAAATTTATATTCTCTTGCTACGACATTTTGGGACGGGTGGATCTGCACAAGATGGAGATGAACAAGATGCACCATTTAAAACAAAAATATCAACACCAATAACAAATGAATGGAAACAATATAAATTTGTTATTGATGTCCCGGGGTTAGAAGGTGTAACAAATGCACCCGGTTCATTCATTTATCCTGCTGTTGGTTCAGAAGACATGTCTTCTAAGACTATTGATATTGCTAATTTTCGAATGAGTTTAACACCAGAGATAGAGAAACGATCATTTGCTGAAGAATTAGCCCTTTGTCAGCGGTATTTTGAATATATCCCAAGTATCGTTTTTAGAGACACAGGCTCAACTACTGGGTCGACTACTGGGTCGACAGTTTTCTTTGCAGTATCAAAAAGAGACATTCCTACAATAATCCTTTCGAATATAAATTATGTAAGCACTAGTGGATTGAGTGTCGAAGGCACCCAAAAAAGTCATTTCGCTGCTTATTTTTATGGT
>JAAELK010000103.1 GCA_024226935.1 Desulfobacteraceae bacterium | reverse complement strand
CATCCAAGTTACGGAGTTTCTGATTCTTACTCCGGCAGGACTAACTCCTGCTGAACACACCAGCCTTTGCTGGACGCACAACCGGACAAGCGGATTTCCCATACATCCGGCTCTTCGATCAATTATTCAGAAAGCCCCCAATCTCCGATGTGGATTCAGATTTTTGCGAACGGTCACTCTTGGCCATCCAATCCATTTAAGTACCTGCATATATCCTTTCCATGTGTAGGGGGATGGCAACGATTCCTTCTGAATCCAGCCAAATAAACATCGTTTACAATCATAAATAATCGATTATATTGAATAATTTAAAACATCAAACGACATTTCCTTCATCCACCCCCTTAAAGGTGGATTGCAATCGCTTTGACCAAGCATTTGAAGACCGATCACGGGCATGGACATTCAGGTTCGGAGAATACACATTGGGTGTAGGGGCTTCTTAAAATACCCCGTGTAGAAAAATAGACATGGAAAATGGTTTACCAAATACAGTTGGTAAATCACTATATATTTCAAGGCGTTACAGGGGTGAACATTGTTTATTTGGCTGGATTACGAAGGAATCGTTGCCACACCCCAAGAAGGCCCTTATCGTATTGATTATGTTGTTTCTGGCTTTGCCCTGCTTTGCTGGTCAATATAAAGTATTGAAGGTTGTGGATGGTGACACCATTGAT
>JAAELK010000102.1 GCA_024226935.1 Desulfobacteraceae bacterium | reverse complement strand
GGCAAATGCTGGACAGCAACCTGGCTGCCGATGAAGGCAAACTTGAATATATGGGCCGAATGCTGTCAGGCAGGCAGGCCGTTATCAATCTTGTACAGAATGATGAACCCCTTGTCATTGAAACTCTGGCTGACCGTTTCACCCTGTCTGCCATGCTTGACCGGTCAGCGCAGGATAATCCGTTTCTGGCATCATATCTCTATTATTTCGGGATGTTGACGATTGCCGGAAAAGATGAGTACAATAATGTGCTGCTCGCACCTCCGAACCTTGCCATGAAAAAACTGTATGCCAATCAAATCCTGAGATTCCTGTTTCCGTCAGGCACAGAGAGAAACGAAGCCTATGAGGTGTCAAGACAGTTTATCAGGCAGCATACGCTGAAATCATTGATCGCATTTGTGGAACAAAAACTGTTCTCAATTTTCAGCAACCGGGATTACAGATGGATGGATGAATTTGCTCTCAAGATGGCGTTCACATCGCTGTTGTTTAGGTGATTTCCAAAAATAAATATACCAAGATTTCATGTGTCCGAAAGCATGAAATACCCCTGTTCAAAAAAACAGATTTTAAGGTTGATTTCATATGTCGATACCGTTAAGATATTAAACAGAATATTGTATGAAGTCAATATTAATTTATTTATAATAAACAGGGAAGAGTATAAAAATGAATAAACCGACAACTGCATCCGAATCTTTGAATCCGGATTATATCGAAGATATTCGCTTTGCCGCTTCGAAAATGCATGGGGCAGAACGACGCTCATTCACAGCTGAAATGACGTTAAAATATTGCGGAGGGAATGCACGAAAGGCAGAAACAGTATTCGGATGGAATCGGAATATGACTGAAACAGGGCTGGGCGAAAAACGTACCGGAATCATCTGTGTCGGAGCGCAGTCAGCCGACAGCGGCAGAATTCTTTGGGAAGAAAGAGAGCCTGAAGCGGCTGAGGCATTGCGCAAACTGGCTGAAGAGCATTCTCAGCAGGATCCGACGTTTCGAAGTACCATTGCCTACACCCGCCTGACGGCCAAAGCAGCCGTAACTGCCTTGAAAGAAAAAGGATTTGTCGAAGAACAGCTTCCTTCTCTCAGCAGTATGGCAGATATCCTTAACCGGACAGGATACCGTCTGCGCAAGGTACTGAAAGCAAAGCCCTTAAAAAAAATAAAAGAAACAGATGCCATATTCGATAATATAAAAGAAAAAGATCAGGAAGCAAAAAACAACCCGAATGTCAGGCGGTTAAGTATGGACTGCAAAGCAACTGTAAAAATCGGCGATTTTTCACGCGGAGGGCAGACACGCGGTGACAGTGAAGCCGGTGACCATGACTTCGGATGCGAAGAAAAATATATTCCCTTCGGTATTGTTGATGAAGACAGCGGTGAACTCTGTATCAGTTTCGGCAGTTCATATAAAACCAGTGATTTCATTGTCGATACACTTGAAAGTTGGTGGAATGATATGGGTATTCAGGAACAACGGTCAACTGCTCTGATACAGATCAAAGCGGATAACGGTTCCGAAAGCAGCGGTGTACGCACTCAGTTTCTTAATCGTATGGTCAATTTTTCAAATAAAATCGGGAAACCCGTTCATTTACTGTATTACCCGCCGTATCACAGCAAATATAATCCGATTGAGCGTTGTTGGGGGATTCTTGAAAACCACTGGAACGGTACGAAGCTCATTAATGCTGAAACCATGCTCAGATGGGCAGGCAGTATGACGTGGAAAGGTCTGAATCCTGTGATAAAAGTGAGTAAAAATATTTATGAGAAAGGAATTTCACTGACAAAATCAGCTATGCGTTCAGTAGAAAAATTTTTAGTGAGAAACCCATTATTACCTAAATGGGATATTTTGGTTAATCCGAAAACGGGTGCCTGAATTGGTATATTCTTTTTCGGAAATCACCTAATTGGTGAGTCAGCATCTGACGGATCAGTTCTTTTGTACTCTTCAACTTCTATTTTCGTTCCATCCGGAAATTCTATGGATTCAGGCAGATAATAATCATTATCAAAGTTTCCGTAGTTTATTTGAATAGTCTTGCAAGGGGTTGATTTTGAAACAACTACTGC
>JAAELK010000101.1 GCA_024226935.1 Desulfobacteraceae bacterium | reverse complement strand
CACGGAAACACTTAACGATTTGGTAGTAACGGTCAAAACCAGACATCATTAGCAGCTGTTTGAATAGCTGTGGAGACTGAGGAAGCGCGTAGAACGAACCTTTGTGAACACGGCTAGGTACTAGGTAATCACGTGCACCTTCTGGTGTCGCTTTCGTTAGTACTGGTGTTTCGATGTCTAGGAAGCCGTTGTCATCTAGGAAGCGACGAACAAAGCTAGACGCTTTAGCACGTAGCTTGATGCGGTCGCTCATTTCTGGACGACGTAGGTCTAGGTAACGGTACTTTAGACGCTGCTCTTCTGAGTTCTTCTGGTTGAAGTCAAGTGGTAGAACGTCTGCGCGGTTGATGATTTCAAGACCTTTAGCAATGATCTCAACTTCACCCGTTGCCATGTCTTTGTTTACTTGGCTGTCTGGACGAACGCGTACTTCACCCGTTAGTTTGATACAGAATTCATTACGAAGTTGGTTAGCTACTTCGTACGCATCTGCCATATCTGGGTCT
>JAAELK010000100.1 GCA_024226935.1 Desulfobacteraceae bacterium | reverse complement strand
CCCTTTTTTATTAAATCTTTTAGTTCCTTGCGCTCTTTTGCTTCTAACTTAATTCGATATTTTCCTCTCATAGCTTTACCTCCTTCTTAAATAGAAGTATACTATATTTTTGCTTGTTATTTTATGTCACAGTGTACTAGTTATCAGAGTTTCACAACACATCAAGTATTTTCGATGCAATTTCAAACAAAAAAAACCGAAAAGTAATTAGCGCTGTGTCCAGTCTACACATTTATACATTAAAATATCTTTTTTAAACAACACTCAGCAGTATAACAACAACAGGAACTCTAAAAAAAAGAGATAAAAATATTATGTATGGCACTAATAATAATAATAATAACAACATAAACAAAAAACCACAGATATAGCTGATCCAAAGTAAAATGTCCGATACTGACGTTTTCAAATGACTTCGTTTATGTACGGCCAGTACACAGCACTCAGTCATTTAAAAGGACAGTTCAATTTGTACCAGCTATACATCAGGAAAATATACAAGTTAGAGGTCACCCACGGCTAAGCAAGGAAGAGATATTAAAAGCACGTAAACAAATCGACACTCTGCCATGGAAGCCGAAAACGATGCAAACGAGGAGAGAAGAATGAACCCCATAAGCGGAAAAGGCCCGTTAATACCCCAGGGAAAATATCGGTTTAGACTAAAAACAAGCAAAACTAAGATCAAAATAAGCCATAAAAAGGGGAGCGCAACGCAACCTACTAAGGAAATGACCCAAGCTAATAAGGCAATAACCCACAAGGACAATACGCATGGGGGGAGCACTGAGCAAAAGTCTAAACCAGCTATGTTAGATCTCAAGAATGATGATGATAGCAAAGAGGAACCTGTTTTTAGGCCTTTGATTTCAATGCATAACGCATTGCCAGATATCAAGAGGCCATATAAAGCCAGTGACAAACCTCAGCTTAGTGATGATGATAAGCTAGACCACTTACTGAGTTCTGAGGTGCTCAATACAAAGCCAGGTTGGCAGCAATTTAAAAGTGGGTTAACGGACTTTGGTTATGACTTTGAAGAAATAAAAACAGAGTTTGTGGATGGCTATGATACTCTTGATTATTCCGGTCAAGAACTATTGATGGAACTTCAGGAAGATGATGTTAATCCTTTGAATAATGACACGTTATATCAGATATTAAGAGTGCTTAAAACAGAAGTTGATCGCATAGAATTGGGTCAGCAGATAGATAGAAACTACGCCCCCTTCGCCATGGTGGATTTGATAGATTGTAGAGGGGCAACTTCCCAAACACGAGAAGCGATTAAGCAAAATATCCTGCTTTGTTTACAGAACCTTTGTAAACGGCAATTTAGTGAAGGCTACAATGGAAAAGAAACGCTTTCAACGGGTGAATTTTTAGAGCTGGTTTTCCAAAGTGATGAAGAATCGATTTTGCGTCAGTTGGACTTTTATGAAAAAAAATACAATGAATTTTGGTCCGTGATGTCACATGAGAAAGATATTATTGTAGAAGAAACCGTTGAGAGCGAGTACCCTTTGCCAGTCTATACTAAGGTAGATGACAAGATTTTTATGGCAACCACCAATCAAAGAAATGAACACTCAAAAACATATTTTTTTGTAGATACGTTTAAGGACATATTGCAGCATAAGAGATGGTATGAATCACTTGTTGAATCTTTTGATAATGCCCATACAGACTATCACTATAGGTACGGATTTCCTTCGCTGTATGGTGCTAGCCCAAAAATCGATACGTCTGGTTTGCGTATTAAAAACCCACTTTATATTCTAACCTGTATTTTGGATATACAACATTATAGACAAAATGCAGGGGTCCTTCATAACAGAAAAGAATCTATCTACAGCTACAATGATTTCATTCAAAACAATAAAACCCTTCTGAAATATATGGGAAAGGATATTGGTGTTTTTAATCTTTTTGCAGGGGGTCAGGAAGATTATTATAGATTGCACGCTAGGCAGGGTACGGAAAAAGACCGTGAGCAAGGCTTGGTGCCGAAGATGGTTCTCACCTCTAAAAAGTACTCTGGTAGAGGGACGTTTGGCACGAATGATGCTAGATGCTTTGAAATTAAAATTATTAATGATGATATGATGTGCATCACTTTCTTTTCCAAATCCATGCATGGAGTTTCATGTTTGGGCGTCATCGATTTTGAGGACAAGGAAGTGATCATGAAATGCAAGGTTGATTCGAAGAAGAAGGAAATTTTTGTTGCAGAAAAGCGCAAGCATCATAAAGAATGGTCTAACACCGACGACGTTGATCAAACCAAAACATATCAGGAGAAAAAGCTTCGAATAGAAAAAAATAAGTATAAGTATCAAAGCCATCAAAAAAAACAGAGCTATCATGTAGTCTCAACCAAAGAAGATACAGTGGATGAAATTCTGGAGAATGAAGAAACACAGTTAAATGAAAGGGGTGTCTTGCCTATAGACATTGATTTTAAACCCATAAAGTATTCCAAAGATTTTTCGGTGGCTTATGTGCAAGCAAGTGTAGATAGGGTCTTGCAGTTATATAATTCTGACTGGACCTTTTATATTCCCGGTTATAGGATGTTAAATCCAAGTGATACCGGAAAAGATCTTCAGTCAGAAAACCTGGAACCAATAATGAAATATACCCATTTTAAAAACCTAAAAACAAATAAGGCTATGACCCAAGAGCAAGCCATACATGCCTGTCTCCTTATGGAAGGGCCTAATGTTCGTACGAAGATCATTGATATAAAAGAATATAATGATATGTTCTCGGATTTTAATGAAAATTACAGCCAATTCAGGATAGACCAATTCAAGATAGACCATCGTCCAGCCAATGACACCTGCTCAGATGCTGAGAGCGATGAGCAGGAACCCTATTGCTTTACGGCCTATCAAGCTGTTCATGGCAGTCACATCAAAGATTTTGCCATTTCGCTAAAACCGCCCAGGGATAATAATGGAAATGCGTCTGGCCATATTATGGACTAAATTCATGCACTGTTGTCCGGTAAAAATAAAATAAGCTGAGAATAAAACAGGCACAAAAAAACACGTCATAGACGTGTTTTTCTGTTTCAAATAAGCTATCCTCTTAAATCGACTAAAACTTATAGACAGGAGTAGCTTAAAATGAAGTTTAACACAATATT
>JAAELK010000099.1 GCA_024226935.1 Desulfobacteraceae bacterium | reverse complement strand
TTTCAACAGGGCCTTTGGAAGGAACCAATAACAAAATTAAAACTATGAAAAGGCAGGCCTATGGATATCGTGATTTTGAATTTTTCAAATTGAAGCTTTTTGATCTTCATAGAAAAAAGTACGCGTTAATCGGATGAACCCATAAAAATGTATAACGAGACAGAGGGACATATAAAGCAACCCATATTGAAGGAGGATGAAATGGGAAAGAAAGCGAAAAGAGAGTGCGAGAATCATAAGCGTTCAATATATCCGGGTGAAGAATATTTTCGAGTTGGCCAGGCCAAATACGGGGTCGAAGTTCCACTTGGGGATAACATCGATGATGTCATGGATGATTGGTCTGCTAGCTGGATGGACCAAAGTTATGGACCTGACGGAGACGGATTTACGCAGGGAGAAGGCTGCGAATGGGAAGAAGAGCGGATCATCGAGTACGAAGTTCATATCGACAATAAGTCTTGGCGAGCGCTATGGCGGAATCTCAATACGATTCTGCAACGCATGTATCATGAGGTTCAGGACGATATGAATAGCAGAGCGTGCAACGCACCTTGCGAGGATTCGGGAATCAGTTGGGAAAAAATCAGTTCAGGCGCCTATTACCAGAGACGCGCCAAACTCAGACAGTATCCCGGCGGAGACATACCACATGATTGGCGCAAGTACGATCATTATTGGCACCTCGTTTACACCATTACCTACAAGTACAAACGTAAATGCAGTCGCTAGTGGCCCTAGGTTAATTCAGAAACATATCGGGAGGACCCCCCATCACTGAGGAGCCCTCCTACACCACCCCCACAAGTTCACGCCCATGCCGGGCATACACAAATCAACATATACCGACATTTCACCGGGGAAGTTTAAGCAATATCGGATGAACCAAAATGATAGATCTTTAAAGACTGAAGTTTAAAAACAAGTCATGACTCAACAGACAACCCAAATTACCATCTCCTCAATTATCCTTGATGAAGATATTTCGTATGAATCGTCTTGGTATCCCCCAGGACAGGATTGCAAAGCGCTTGGGGATAGACCAGAAGACAATTCATAATCATTTAGGAAAAATGCCAGTACTGGCAAATCTC
>JAAELK010000098.1 GCA_024226935.1 Desulfobacteraceae bacterium | reverse complement strand
TTTCAACAGGGCCTTTGGAAGGAACCAATAACAAAATTAAAACTATGAAAAGGCAGGCCTATGGATATCGTGATTTTGAATTTTTCAAATTGAAGCTTTTTGATCTTCATAGAAAAAAGTACGCGTTAATCGGATGAACCCTATAATGATTGTTCCTAATATAGAGAATACTATTATATTGGATAATATTACGGATACTTATTATAGGGCAGAGTTATCAAAAGAAATACATCATGGTAGTTCGGAAAAATTAGTAGCATATATGAAATTATTCGGATACATTAACATCTTTCTGTCAGCATTAAGCGCAGCTGGTATTTTGATATTGATCCAAAAGCCATCATTCATTATATTTAACACGGCTATGATCTCAGTGGTTATTTTAGCTGTATCATTTGTTAATACTTTTATTGCAAGCATAATTCTGTACAGAAAGGATGGTGAGGTAGCGCATGAACATAAGATAACAGGTGATATGTATATGGAAGTGCGAGATAAAATTATAAATATCTATAATCAACACCTAACCAAACAGTGTAAACAAGAGGAAATTATTTCTGAATTGCAGAAGATTAGAAAGACACTTAATCTATTAGCCAGGACTTCAAGGCAAACAAACAAAGCATCCTATATCAAGGCTAAAAAACGTCAGCCAGACAAGACAACAATATTTAATTCACTAAAGAATAGAACTTTCCCTATCATAATCTATGATGATAAATGGGTAGAGGATATCCCCAAAAAACCTCAGTAAAATTACGGCACAACCAAATTTCACGAATTCCCTCTCTACAAGAAGGAGGCAAGTCCAACAGGGACAAAGGCCCGGAAGGGTGGGAGAGGATACATTTTAGACAGTGAAAAAGATTACAGCTTCAGCCGTAACGCATTTTAACCTCGGATCGATGATGGCTGTTCACCTCCGCATTCTTGGCAAACCGAAGCCAGTTTGATATCACACCCAGTATCCGCTCAACCATCTTTTTTGTTGCGGCTTTTTCAATGCTGGCAAAAATGGTAAAGGCAACCAGGTCTTCTTTGATAAGCCCATTTCGTTTATTGTTCAATTCAGGCTCATCTCCCAAATTCACCACCTATTTTTTTGTACACCCGTCCAAAGGTAATTCGGGGGATTTTTTTTAGGGCGGGAGATTACTTTACCGCTTGAACAGCCCTTTGGGCTCTATTTTCCTAATTATTTTGGATTTCA
>JAAELK010000097.1 GCA_024226935.1 Desulfobacteraceae bacterium | reverse complement strand
TTTCAACAGGGCCTTTGGAAGGAACCAATAACAAAATTAAAACTATGAAAAGGCAGGCCTATGGATATCGTGATTTTGAATTTTTCAAATTGAAGCTTTTTGATCTTCATAGAAAAAAGTACGCGTTAATCGGATGAACCGGGTTTTATTTATGTTTTGGCGTTGTCTCAAAAAAAATCGCGGATAAAGACTAGTTAACAACTGGTTTTATCTGTCTTTTTGTTCTCGGCGATAAAACCAATTGTTAGTTAGTATTTTTCCATGAATTTTCTAATAAATCACCTCAATTTGTATTGTCTGAATCCCATATAATAATTGTACTCAATTCATGAAAAGCAAACCTATTGTTCGTTCTTAATGCAGGGAGAAAAAAAGAATTGACTTAGATTAACTGATCAAGTAGCATCCGGCCTATTGTACTCACCAGGTATAACAAAAAGAGCAACAATCAATGGATATTTTGGATTTTGGTGGTGATATAAAAAAAAAGAATAGATTAGAATTAATAACATAAAAATTAAGATTGTTAAATGAGGGACAAGGCATTAGAACCGTTTTGATTCCATGGAGAGAAAAATGAAAGTTTTTATTTGTCTGTTGACACTGCTGGCTGTGCCGGTTGCCGCCCTGGCATCTGGCGGATCAGTTTCGGGGAGTTTGGTTGATTTTACCCATACAGTTTGGGGTTATCTTGGAGTCCTGCTCTTTGTGGGAGCCTATGCCCTGGTTCCCTTTGAAAATACCATCCACTTAAGAAAAAGTAAGCCGGTCCTGTTGGCAGCTGGTTTTATATGGGTATTAGTAGCCCTGGCCTATCTTGGAATAGGAGATACCCAATCTGTCCAGGTGGCCATAAAACACAGCCTTCTGGAATATGCTGAGCTTTTTTTGTTTCTCCTGGTAGCCATGACCTATATCAACTCCCTTGAGGATAGGTGTGTCTTTTTGAGACTTCGTGGGGCTTTGGTCAGTCGTGGTTTTTCCCTGGTAAAAATTTATTGGATTACAGGACTATTGGCTTTTGTCATTTCTCCGGTGGCGGATAATCTTACGACAGCACTTTTGATGGGGGCTGTTGTTATGGCGGTTGGAGGAAAAAATAAAAAATTTGTTGCCATTGCCTGCATTAACATTGTTGTGGCAGCCAATGCCGGAGGAGCTTTTTCTCCTTTTGGCGATATCACCACCCTTATGGTTTGGCAGAAGGGTAAGATACAGTTTACGGAATTTCTTGTTCTTTTTGTTCCCTCCCTGGTAAACTGGCTGGTCCCGGCATTTATAATGATGTTTGCCATAGGAAAGGGTAAGCCCGAGGCTGGTGAGGATGATGTTCAGATGAAATATGGTGCCGTGCCTTTGATTATTCTTTTTTTGCTGACCATTGTCACTGCGATCAGTTTTCATAATTATCTCCATCTTCCCCCCGCTGCCGGTATGATGCTGGGTCTTGGCTATCTTGGTATGTTTTCCTATCACATCAAAAGGCATGAAGGTCGTTATAATAAATATGATTCTATTTTAGGCCTGCGAACTACCGTGCCCTTCAACCCCCAATATGCAACTTCCAAAAGAAATAAGTCAATTTCCCATATAATGAATTCAATTTCCTATCCGGCCTTTGCCATTGACCTTGATCGTAAGGTTACCCATTGGAATAAAGGTATTGAAGATCTTACCGGTGTACCAGCTGCCGATCGTATCGGCACGGACAAGTATTGGTCTCCATTTTGGCCGGAAAAAAGAAAAATTCTTGTGGATATGGTCCTTGATAACTCCCCCCCAGAGGAATTTGAGAAGCTTTATAATGGTGAGCACCACGCAAGTTCAATGATTGAGTCCGGTCATGAAGCCGCCCGTTTTTTCCCCACCGTGGGTGCAGATGGTACCCGGTTGATAATGACCGCAGCTCCGGTGAGGGACAAGCAAGGTCATGTTATTGGCGCCATTGAGATTGTGCGCGATGAAAAGGAATTCACCTCTGAAACGGCACATTTTGATCTTATGAAAAGAATTGCCCGGGCCGAGTGGGATACCCTTCTTTTTTTCTATGGCGTCATCCTTTGTGTTGGGGGGCTTTCCCAATTCGGATATCTCGGTGTGGTTTCCAACCTCATGTATACGGGACTGGGGGCTACCTATGCGAATGCCCTTGTGGGTGTATTATCGGCCATTGTAGATAATATCCCGGTCATGTATGCTGTTTTGACCATGGATCCTGTCATGTCCCATGGTCAGTGGCTGTTGGTAACTCTCACCGCCGGTGTAGGGGGATCCCTGCTTTCCATTGGTTCGGCTGCGGGGGTGGCTCTCATGGGAACTGCCCGTGGTATTTATACCTTTGGAAATCATTTGAAATGGGCCCCGGTGATAGCCCTGGGATATGTACTTAGTATTCTTACCCATCTTTGGATTAATGGTTCACTCATGAACATAATGCGTTAAATATCTTATATGTGTTTAAGGGATCCAGGCAAAAAGATTGTCTTGGGTCCCTTAAATTCCCTGTGCAGCACAATCAGAGTTTTTTTATCTTTGTCGTATTACTACTCAAGTGCTTTTTTATATACATCCTTGAACCCATGCTTTTGTATATATTGTTCTGCTTGCTCAGGGGTGTACTTACTGGGTTTTAATTCCACCAGTCCCCTTGACATATGAGCAAAGCTTATCGAATCTGGGTATAGCATCGTTGAAAAAGAGTGTTCACATTTTCTTGCGTCCTTAAAGATGCGGCAGGAATATATTAATGTTTCAGAAGTATCTTGAGCTTTTAGCAGTGATATGATCCGACTTGTTCTAAACTTAACCGAATAGAATTCAATTGTAATATCCTCCGGGTTTGCCTTTATCCTTGTATAACCATATGCTTTAATTCCAAATACAGCTTTTTCGCCGGTGGCCTGTGGAGATACTTGATCTTCAGGAACGATATCTATTTTCCGGGCGGAATGTTCTATATCCGTTCCCTGATTGGCTCCCCCGCAGCCAATAACGATTTGATGGGTGTTGTTATTAATGGGACCGGAAGTGAAAAAATGATCATGGGCCGCAAAAACCAGGGGAAAAATGAGATTGTTCTCAGATAAATATTTTTCTATCAGGTGTCCTAACTCCAAAGTAGTTTTATTGCGAACCCTGTCAAGCTCTTTGCTATTCTTGTTTTCATTCTTGTGTAATTTAAATCCTTTAATATACTTGTGAATTTCCGGGTGACCTGATGGCCTGCCGTCCTCGAAATATTCTTCATCAAATAGTCCTCCGCGTTCTCCGTAGCTTTTCAGAGGATGGTGGGTACATAGGATATTCCATTTATCTGGATCATTATGCGTTTTATATGTTTTTTTTAACCATTCTTGCTGGTAAGAATCAAGTAGAAAAGTATTTGAATCTATCATATAGAACATGGCCTGATCTGTTTTGATGCAATAATACCTATGGGGCATGTTCCAGTTGCCGCCATATTTCGCATTCATTCTGTCAAAAGTATGTTGACACTGATAATGTACCTGGTTCCAGGCTTCATCAAGGTGCCAATTGGTACCAAGGCTTGCCTTTTTGCGCTTACCATAGTGACCGGTTATATGATAGTCATGGTTGCCTGGTATGAGAAAGGATGGTTTGTTTTTATAAATACTATGAAAACAATTTAAAAATCGTGAATCATTCTTCCTGATCACACCAAATTCATAAACATTGTCCCCGAGCAATATATTAAAGCTGGCATCATTGCCGCTCATATTTGCCCCGATATTTTTTTGAGCGTTGATATCCCCATATTTGCCCATGATTGTTTTAGCCCAGGTTTTAGCAGCAACACCCTGGCAGCCTAGTACATTAAAAGTTATTTCATCGTTGAGGCTGTTCAGATTTTTAACTTCCATCATTAAATGATTTCGGAATAACTGACTATATGCTATAAATTCCTGGTAATTGGGAAATTTATCTACCATTCTTATTGCACGTATAAGATGTCTTGGGATATCCAAAGAGCAGAGTTTAAACTTTGAGTCAAGGCCATCCAGTTCCGTTTTGGTTAGTCCCCTTTTTCTTGCAAATTTAATTACATTGGTAAATGACTTGGCAGTTCCCCTTGTTGAAAAAAATCCTGTAGACCTATGTTTTTTTAGTGCACTTGAACATTGTTTTATCAAGGTAAGTGCAACTTTCCTATCAATTGATGGTGGAGCGTTTCTGCCGTGATATTTGAACTCCATATCTGTAATTTTGGGATAACGATTTCTATTGAGGCTGATAACTATTTGATATGGTTTAGAGTTACTGGTGTCTGCCGAGTACTTTATCCTTTTGTCCACCATTCTTCTGGCTTCATCCATTATCTTACAATATATATCGTAGGCAATGGGAAAAATCTTTGGATTAGGACAATAGGTTCCTCGTTCAAGTTTTTCAAATAAAGTCATGAAACCCATTTGACTCTCCTTATTTTTTTCTTCCGTATACAATGTGTTCCAATGTATTCTTGAGGTTTAGTCTAATCGATTCTTTATCCAGAGTCAATTGCTGTTCAATACATGATTTCCATTCAGTGTATGCTTTTGATACATTATTCCGGTCGGATGCAGATTTTGATTTTTTGCCCATTAAAAGAACCATTGCCCTAGGAGTCCTGGATGGTTCGAACATCAAAGATCGCGATTTTCATAAAACAGTGCTGTTTTTGTAATCCATTGAATTTTAAGGATAAAGATGCATTGCGATAATTTTTTTTTTTGTATTGACTCCAACTTCAGCTTTTGCTAACTATATTATGCTATTACTATACAGACTTTTAGGGAAATCGAAGATATATATTTTCACCATGGAAAGGATGTATGATGAAACTGCTCTTTGTAGATGATGAACAGACATTTTTAAAATACCTTGCCAAGCGACTTATTCTTGATGGATTTACGGTTAAAACAGCTTTTTCCGGCGAAGAAGGGGTTGAAGCTGCAGCAAAACAGGAATTTGATGTGGCAGTTGTGGATTTGCAGATGCCTGGAATTGACGGGATCGAAGTTCAAAAACGCCTCAAAGATTTGCAGCCGATGTTGCCCTGTATTGTTCTCACCGGTCATGGAAGTGTTGAAAATGCCCTGGCAAGCGGTAAATATAATGCATTTAAATTTTTATCCAAACCCGTGGATATGGATACGCTTATTGAGACCATAAATGCGGCCTATGATTACAGGGTGCAACAGGAAAAATCATCTTTAGGATCCAAGGATTCTCAAAATGGAACAAAAAAGCCAGGTCTTATAACAAAATTGTACGGAAAGTTTTGTAAACTCTATGGCGTTGAAAAATAGCTCTTATTGATTCTTTCTCAATTTGGAAGAGGGGGTTTATTGACTGTATCCAGTAATGGCATTGTTAAAAAGGATGGTAATCCGGCAATTGTGTTTCTAAAGTCCTTTTGTTCTTTTTTAATCACCTTTGTCTTAATGTTTTTGTCCTGGATTGTGCTGTCAGGAAAGTTTGAACCTCTGATGTTGTGGCTGGGGGGGATTTCAAGCTTTTTTGTGGCATATTTTTTTTATGATCTTTTGTTTCCTGCCCTAGGGGCGGGATATCTTAAAATTTTTATTAGATTTATCCAATATTGCCCCTGGCTGATTTGGGAAATTATTAAAGCTAATTTTCATTTGTTGTATCTTACCTTTCATCCGAGGATGAAAGATAAGATCGATCCTCACATTATCACTTTTAAGACCAATTTAAAATCCGATATTGCCATAACTACCCTGGCCAATGCCATCACATTGACTCCCGGAACCATAACAGTAACAGCAGACAGTGACGGTGTGTTCAAGGTGCATTCCATTGACAGGGAATCTGCCGCAGCCTTGCCCGGTATCATGTTGAAAAAAGTTGCAAGGGTTTTTGGAGAGAAGATATGAATACTTTTTTTTTAAGCATCGCATTGGGATTATGCTTTTTAATGCTCTTTTCAATGTATAGAACTTTGTTTGGTCCCACGGTCCTGGACCGGCTCATTGGTGTTAATGCCATTGGAAGTAAGACAGTTATTCTTTTATTATTGATAGGTTTTCTTTATGAACGTATTGATCTGTTTGTGGATATTGCCCTTGCCTATGCCTTTTTAAATTTTATTGCTGTGCTGGCTGCATCGCGTTATTTTCACAAAAGAAAGGGGCTGTACGAAGAATCATTTATGGAGTGATTAATTAAATCAATAATCTGGAGTAAGCATGGATCTATTTGTTGTTTTCTTTTTGATCACGGGTCTGATTTTTTCCCTGGGGGGTGCCATCGGTATTATCAGGATGCCCGATTTTTATACCAGACTTCATCCTGCAGGCAAATTGGATACCCTGGGAATTCTTGCCATGGTGATGGGGCTTGCATTATATAACCTTCATCATTTTTCATTGGAATCCTTACTGCTTTCCATAAAAATGTTTTTAATCGTATTTTTTGTGTTTCTGGCAAGTCCCACAGCTACCCATTCCATTGTTGATGCAGGAATGCGGGCGGGGTTAAGGCACTGGACTAAAAAGAAACGAAAGGGTTAATCATGTACTGGCCAATTGATCTTATTGTGTTAACCTTTGTTATTTTTTGTGCAATTGCGGCTATCGTTGTCAAAGATCTTCTCGCTACAGCTATTTTATTTGGAGCCTATTCATTTATGATGTGTCTGCTCTGGGCGGTTATGGGGGCCGTGGATGTGGCTTTTACCGAGGCTTCTGTAGGAGCTGGGGTCAGTACTGTTTTCTTTGTTGCAGCAATTTTTCGAACCAGCAGGAGGACAAAGGATTGAAATTTTTAGGATTCATTGTCGTTGGCCTGGCAGGGGCAATTTTGTTATATGGAACAGGTGACTTTCCCGATTGGGGTGACCCCTATTCCCCTGCATCATTACATATTTCAAAAGATTATATTGAAAAGGCCCTTGATCAAACTAAAGTTCCCAATATTGTAACTGCTGTTCTGGCAGATTATCGTGGATTTGATACCATGTTTGAAACTGCGGTGATCTTTACTGCGGGGCTTGCATGCTTTCTTTTATTGAGGGATTTTAGAGAAAAAAAAGAACGGTTCTATCGACATACGCCCACGGGAGTTATTTTGCATGTTAAAGCTGGCAAAAAAATTTTGGATGGGGGAAAAGAGTTTGAATACATGGATAAAGATTGGGTTCCGTCGGATTTAATTATTAAAACGGTTTGCAGGATTTTAATACCCTTTATTCAGATTTATGCTTTGTATGTCGTGGCCCATGGTGATTTTTCACCGGGTGGTGGATTTCAAGGAGGGGTGATTTTTGGTTCCAGCCTGATACTTTTAGCTATTTCATATAATTTAAAAACCCTTGTGAAAAGGATTAGTGAAAAAATGTTAGGCGTTTATGCTGCCCTGGGTGTTTTAATTTATCTGGGGATAGGTGTTATCTGTATGTTGATGGGGGGGCAATTTCTAGATTACGCAAAACTTGCCCCTTTAATACCGTTTGATTCCAATCATATCAGAGCTCTAGGCATGTTGGGAATTGAAATCGGTGTGGGGATTGCGGTAACGGCAGTAATGGCAATAATTTATATTAATATCGTTTCCGAAGGCAGGCACGATGAAGGACTATAGGTAAGCCCATGACCGATTTATTAGCCCTGATCGTGGCAAAATATAACTATTGGCTTTATGTAATCTTGATGATGATCGGCCTTTATGCCATGATCGCAAAAAATAATCTGATAAAAAAACTGGTGGGTATGAATATCTTTCAAACGGCAATTATACTTTTTTATATATCCATCGGTTATAAGAAAAATGCAACCCTGCCGATTATTGAAAATGTCCATGGCACAGGTGGTGGACACATCTATGCCATCGATTATATTAATCCCTTGCCCCATGTTTTGATGCTGACTGCCATTGTAGTGTCCGTTGCAACCTTTGGTGTTGCCATGGCTCTTGCCGTCAGAGTATACCAGCGGTATAAAACCCTGGAAGAGGATGAACTCAGGATGCGCTTATCGGAAAAATAAATTATGGATAATTACCCCGTACTCATCGTCGTTGCACCTCTTTTAGCCGCTCTTTTAGCAGGATTTGCAGCCTGGATAGAAGAGCGGTTGTCATACCCCATTGCCCTGTTGGGACTTGCCGTATCAACTTTTGCTGCATTTGAGGTGTTGATGCAGGTTATTTTTTTTGGTCCCATCCGGTATGAGATGGCAGGCTGGCCACCGCCCATGGGTATTGAATACAGGATTGATCTTTTAAATGCCATGGTCTTGTTGATTGTGTCAGGCATTGCTTTTTTAAATCTTTTGGCAAGTTATGAGAGTGTAAATCAGGAAATCGGTGACCGGACCGGATCATTCTATTCCATTTATTGTTTGTTTGTGACAGGACTTCTGGGTGTTACTGCCACGGGAGATTTGTTTAACCTGTATGTTCTCATTGAGATCACTTCTCTTACAAGCTATGCTATGGTTGCCATGGGAGACAGGGACAGAGGCGCTCTGGCGAGTTTAAATTATGTTTTTATCGGTGTTATCGGTGCAAGTTTTTATCTGTTGGGTGTGGGATATCTTTATATCCAGACAGGATCGCTTAATATGACTGATGTGGCAATTATCCTCCAGGATTATCATGGGTCATCAACTGTGTTGACGGCTTTTGTTTTGTGCATGGTAGGCGTTTGGATTAAAATGGCATTTTTCCCCCTGCATGCCTGGTTGCCAAATGCCTATTCATATTCACCGGTGGTCTTTTTACGGGTTGTTGCCCCCTTGATGA
The DNA here is from genome assembly GCA_024226935.1 of Desulfobacteraceae bacterium. GTDB lineage: Bacteria > Desulfobacterota > Desulfobacteria > Desulfobacterales > Desulfobacteraceae > NBML01. The sequence continues at coordinate 8,514 of JAAELK010000097.1, read as the reverse complement.
CAAAAGTTATGATTTATGTGATGATACGGCTTATGATCACCGTATTCGGGTTTAATTATATTTTTAAAACCCTGAATTTTGCCGATGCAGTTGTCATTCTTGCAACTGTTGCTATTATTTTTGGCGGCGTTATGGCCCTTGCCCAGAAAAACCTGAAAAAAATGCTTGCCTATATCATCATTTCTGAAATCGGATATATGGTTGGGGGAGTGTGGATGGGTAATCAACTTGGCATGACTGGTGCTATTTTACATATTTTAAATGATGCTTTGATGACCTTTGCCGTTTTCCTCGGGGTTGGAAATATTATCTATCAACTTAAGGATGTTGATTTTTCTAATCTTGGAGGACTTTTTGGTAAAATGCCATGGACCATGGCAGGGTTTGTCCTTGCTGCATTCAGCATCATCGGGATACCGCCAACCTGCGGGTTTTTCAGTAAGTGGTATTTGATCATGGGGGCCTTTGAAAAAGGCGCCTATCATTTTGCCATTGCCCTTATTATTTCAAGCCTGATCTGTGCCGTGCTGTTTTTTAGAGTGTTTGAAATTTGTTTTTTTCCGTCCAGTTCACAAGATAATAAACAAAAAGATGTACATGCTCCTGGAAAAATTGAGGAGGCTCCTGTATCCATGCTGATAGTATCAGGGTTTGTCAGTCTTTCTCTTATTGTTGTTGGGTTGTTTTCAGGTACTATTGTAAATATGATTATTCTTCCTTTCCTGACATGAAGATGAACAAGATGATTATAGAAAAGGCAAAACAATAAATGCAAACCATTATCTCAATTAAACCCCTTCTGGCAGTTCTAGTTTCTCTTTTTGTGATTCCTGTGCTGATCTCTTCCTCTGGTAAACCCAATGTAAGGGAATCATGGATCTTTGTTTCAGGAGTTATAAAATTTTTAATCATTTTCTCCATGCTTCCGGTAATTTTACAGGGCAATCAAATTGTCCTGACCTTGTTTAAAATCTCACCTGGAGCTGATATTGCGTTCAGGGTTGATGCGCTGGGAATGTTGTTTGCCCTTGTGGCTTCGTCTTTATATATTATTACCTCCATCTATTCCATTGGATATATGAGAGGATTAAATGAACATGGGCAGACCCGGTTTGTTAGTTTTTTTGCTTTGGCCTTAACCGCAACAATAGGTGCTGCTTTTTCTGCTAATCTTTTGACACTCTATCTTTTTTATGAACTGTTGTCTCTTTCCACCTATCCACTGGTTGTCCATCATCAGGATGCAAAGTCAAGGGCATCGGGGCGTAGGTATTTAACCTTTATTCTCGGAACTTCGATCGGTCTTGTGCTGCCGGCCATGATTTATTGCTATCATGCGACGGGGACCCTTGAGTTTGCTCCCGGTGGTATTTTTTCAGGTCAACTTAGCAAACCTTCGGCAACAGTTCTGCTGTTAATGTTTGTTTTCGGATTTGCCAAGTCCGGTATCATGCCCTTTCATTCGTGGTTGCCGGCTGCAATGGTTGCCCCCACACCGGTCAGTGCGCTTTTACATGCGGTGGCCGTTGTGAAAGTTGGTGTTTTTTCCATTATCCGGGTGGTGACAGGCATCTTTGGAGTTGACTTTCTTTTATCCTTTAATCTTGGGGCCTGGGTTGCCACCATCGCTTCTATTACCATTGTTGTAAGTTCTTGTATTGCATTGACCCAGGATGAACTTAAAAGACGACTTGCCTATTCAACCATTGGACAACTATCTTATATTGTATTGGGGGTGGCTCTCTTGACGCCCAAAGGGATGACCGGGGGGATGCTTCACATTGCCATGCATGCCTTTGGAAAGATTACCCTCTTTTTTTGTGCCGGGGCCATTTTTGTGGCCACGGGGAAAAAATATATCAGTCAGATGGTAGGAATTGGAAAGGCGATGCCCATCACCATGGCCGCATTTTTTATGGGATCATTAAGTATAATAGGATTGCCGCCGACGGGGGGATTTATCAGTAAGTGGTATCTGGTTTTGGGAACCTTGGAGGGTGATCATATGATCCTTTTGTTTGTTATTCTTACAAGTTCACTTTTGAATGCGGCCTATTTTATGCCTATTTTTTATAAAGCGTTTTTTTGTACAAAAGAAGAAGCAATGTTTGGGGCAAAAATTGTTGAAGCGCCAATGATGTGCGTGGTTCCACTGGTGATTACGGCTTTGATCTCTTTTGGGCTCTTTTTTCTTCCCCAACCGTTTTTAGATCTGGCTGGCCTTGCCGCAAAAGGATTTTTAGGAGGCTGATTTTTTATGGAATCTAAAGAGTATAAAAAAGAACTCATGGAACTTAAACACGATGCCGTGCCAGGTTATAAGCCTGTGTTCCTTGTTCTTTTCACCCTGGGCTTTTCATATATGGCATATATATTATCTCAACCTTGTTTTTAAAAAAATAGGATCTGTTATCCATGGGAAAAAAACATATTTTTGATGACCCCCGGAACGTGAAACGATTATTAAAAATATTTTTTAGTTTTGTGATAATCCTTCTGATTTTAGATGTTTTGTATATTTTTCTTTCCAAGGCCCATGTGATTCATAGACATATAAATTATAAGTGGGAAGAATTTTTTGGCTTTTATGCTTTTTTTGGATTTGTAGCTTGTGTGATACTGGTTTTGGTGTCTAAATATATTTTAAGACCCCTGGTTAAAAGAAGGGAGGATTATTATGACAACTAACATTCTTCCGGCTTTTATTTTTATGATCGGCAGTCTTTTGATTCCATTTTTCAGAGGCAGGGCAAAATCCATTTATATGATGGCAATCCCTGTGGCAGGTTTTTTGAATCTGCTTTATCTCCCCACGGGCGATCATTATCTGGTAAATTTTGCCGGCCTGGAACTGGTTCTTTTACATGTTGACAGGTTAAATCTTTTATTTGGTTATATTTATCATATTATCTCTTTGATCACCGTGATCTATATATTAAATTTTAAGAACAACGTGGAATATGTAGCAGGTTTTATGTATGCAGGAGCTGCCCTTGGAGTTGTCTTTGCCGGTGATTTTTTTTCTTTTTTTGTTTTCTGGGAGATGCTCACAATCGGCTCTGTCATGTTGATCTGGGCAAGGAAAACAAAATCAGCCCAGGCTGCAGGCTACCGATACTTATTGGTTCATGTTTTTGGCGGTCTTGTGCTTTTTTCGGGCATAGTACTGCATTTTAACCAGACAGGCTCCCTTGAATTGGTTAAAATCTCTTTATCGGGCATATCTTCTTATCTCATTTTTCTTGGGATCGGTATTAATTGCGCCTGGCCTATCTTGCATCCCTGGCTTACGGATGCCTATCCTGAATCCACCATCGGCGGAACGGTTTTTTTGAGTGCTTTTACCACAAAAACTGCGGTTTATGCCCTTGCAAGGTTTTTTCCCGGAACCGAAATCTTGATCTGGATTGGTGTGGGAATGGCGGCCTTCCCAATCTTTTATGCCGTCATCGAAAATGATTTAAGAAGGGTGCTTGCCTACAGCCTCATTAATCAGGTTGGCTTTATGGTGGTGGGCATCGGGATCGGGACACAACTTTCCATCAATGGTGCTTGTGCCCATGCCTTTAATGATGTCCTTTTCAAGGGGTTATTGTTCATGTCCATGGGAGCTGTGATGTACAGGACCGGTAAAATCAAAGCGACTGATCTTGGCGGGCTGTATAAAAGTATGCCTTGGACCACGCTTTTTTGCTGTGTGGGGGCGGCTTCCATTTCCGCCTTCCCTCTTTTTTCAGGCTTTGTCAGTAAATCCATGGTCATGGCAGCGGCAGCCAAAGGATCTTATCTTCCCGGGCAGGCAAGTTATGTGATTGTATGGTTGATCCTTTTATTTGCATCAGCTGGTGTATTTCACCATGCAGGCATTAAAATACCTTTTTTTGCATTTTTTGGTCATGATGCAGGCCACAGGGTAAAAGAAGCGCCGAAAAATATGCTTATTGCAATGGGGATTGCAGCCTTTCTTTGTATTTTCATCGGTGTTTATCCAAAACCCTTGTATAGTATTCTTCCATTCCCTGTGGATTATCATCCCTATACCATTTCCCATGTTTTATCCCAGACTGAGCTTTTGTTTTTCTCGGCTCTTGCTTTTACCCTCTTGCTGTTAGCCGGAATTTATCCTTCGGAAATACGTGCGCTGAATCTGGATGCGGACTGGATCTATCGAAAACTGGGAAAACAGATCTATCGTACCCTTGATAAGGGGTTAAATCCACTCAATAGCTTTTGTGAATCCATTGTACGAGGTGTTACCACAGGGTTGGCTTTATTTTTCAGGGATGCCGCAGCAAAGCTGTCTTTATTTGTGGCCGTTAATTTCTGGCTGCTGGCAGGATACCGTGATAAACGTCTGGAAATCAAGAAAAACAGGCTTTATAATGATATTTCCCAAGGGACGTTGTCCATTGGTATTGCTGCTGCGGTTGCCGTATCCTTTATTCTTCTGGTCCTTATTATCATCTATTTCAAGGAAGCGTAACCATGGTAAAAATAGAAGACTTAAAACGGATAAATCTGCTTAAAGATGTTCCAGAACACCTGCTTGATATTATAGCAAGAGAAGCGCAATTGAGTATTTTCAGTGCTGGAACCCAGTTGATAACAGTGAATGAAAAAGTTGAAAATTTTTATATGTTGATCATGGGCCAGGTGGCTATCAAAAGAAATGTCACTCCTGATATTGATGTGATTTTGGAATATATCCAATCGGGGAACTCTTTTGGGACCTCTGCGATAATAAAAGGTTCAACGGCATTTTATTCTGCCGTTTGTCAAGAACCCAGTGAAATTATAACGGTTTCAGGTGAAAGGATGATTCAATTATTTGAAAAGAATCATGAGTTGGCATATCATATCATGATGGATGTTTCAAAACGGTATAAAAGATTTATGGATAATCGGGCTCAAATGATTCAAAAGACCATCGTTGAGGACCTGGACATGAAAGATGATATCTATGATACTTGGATAAACAATATTAAATGATCGGGTATGGATAATTAATATTATTAATTAGGATTCATAACAATGGTTGAAAAAGAGATATTAAAAAAAATGCGTTTTCTTGGGGAATTGTCCGATTCCGTAATTGAAAAAATTGGTTCAATAGCAACTCTTGAAAATTATGATGAACACTCCATTGTGTTTGAGCAAAATCAGGATCTTAGTCATTTATATATGATGGTTTCCGGTAAAGTTCATTTTACGGTTGAATCGGCTTCAGGAAAGGCATTGACTCTGGATAAGATATACGAGGGAAGAACATTCGGGGTGTCGGCTCTCATGGAGGAATCATCCAGTGCCTATACCGCAATTTGTGTTGAAAACAGCAGTATTGTTTCTATTCCTGGAAAACAGATGCGGCAATTATTTGAAGAGGATTTTAAAATTGGTCATATCCTGATGCTCAACGTGGTCAAGCTTTTTAAAAAAAGAATAGAAAGGCATACCCGTCAATTTTTATTATCCCTTGCCACCCATTCTGAAATTAAATAAATTTTATGGGCATCTGCTTTTTTAAAGTTTATATCTGAGGATATCTGCCTTGCCATGGATTATAGCAAAAGGTTTGGGCAGGGCATCATCTCATTTACCCAATCATTCTGCTTCTAATTTGCTAAAACAAAGGTGTATTTTTAAGTTCAATTGCCACTGTAATGTGAAAAAATCCTATTTCATACTGGATTTTCAAAAAAGATTAAGTTTTGAATCGGTATCATTGATATTCGGAACGTCTTATGGCAATTTTCCATAGGATAATTAGTCACAATTTCAACTATCTTTTCAAATTAACCTCAAAGATTTTAGTTATAGTTACTCTGTTTAAATATCTTTACAGGTATTAGAAATATATGAGATAGTATTTTTATATCTTATCTATTTTTTTTATTTATCTGGTCGGTATCATTCAAATATACAAGCTATCCTCCTGAGTCAGGATAGATGCCGCCTCAATTAAAAATTAAAATGGGGCATTGAGACGAAAGAGAAATGCCCCAAAGTAATGCAGCATGATTTTGTGTATACAAATTCAAAGAAAGATTATCAAAATAGTGACGGGTGAATCTAATGAAATTTTCACATAAGCTTTCTCTATCACTTTTATTATGCGGAGTGGTTGTTTTAGTCATACTATCATTTACAGCATATAAATTGAGCCATGATACGCTTATAAAAACACAACTTGCAAATATAGGTTCCACTGCAGACGAAGTCTCACACGACATCGATCAGTTTCTTCATGAAAAGGTAAAGACAGCTCTGACCCTGGCAAATATGCCTGATATTATTAAGGTATTGGAAACGAGCAATCGTTTTTATGCTGTCCTGTCCGATGAAAAACGAAAAGTGCTTATAAAACGATTTAATAAAAAATGGAAATCAACAAAAAATATTAATGATAAATTTATTTTGAAATTTACTGATAATAACGTATCAATCTTGCTAAAAAACCAGCAGAAAATTCTTCCGGGGGAATATGGGGAAATTTTTCTAACCAATAAATTTGGAGCCTTAGTCGCGTCAACATCAAAACTATCAACTTTTGCACATGGGCATAAATATTGGTGGACAGGAGCTTACAACAACGGAAAAGGTGCGGTATTTTTTGATGATAGAGGATATGACGATAGTGTTGGTGGTTATGTCCTGGGGCTTGTAGTTCCTATCAAATGTGGCACTCAAATTATCGGCATATTAAAATGTAATCTCAATATTTTTGGAGGTATCAGCCAATTGATATCCCATGCAAAAGATAAATCCCCGGGCAAATTCAAACTTACTCGTTCCAGCGGATTGATTGTTTTTGAAGAAGGTTATGAACCCTTAAGTACACGAATTCATAACTCAGTTTTGGAAAAAATAACTTCCAACTATAAAAATGCTTTTATAGCAAAAGATTTAGCTAAAAAGTATTTGGTTGGTTTTTCAGAAATTGAATCGACTAAAGGGGAAAATGGATACCGTTTTGGTGGAACATTCGAGTCAATCGATCATAAAAAAGGCAATACCGGAGAGTCATGGTATATTTTATATTATTACCGATTAAGCCTTGTTGAGGGTGAGATTATGGGGCTGCTCAAATGGATTATTTTGATCAGTAGTGTAATCATCATAGTTTTGGTGGTTGTTTCTCTTTTGTTTGGTCAAATGATAACCATGCCTCTCACACGATTGAATAAAGCCACTAAAAAAATCGGGAAAGGTGAATTTGAATTCAATATTGGTCTACAGCAAAACGATGAATTTGGAAATTTGGCCCATTCATTTGAAAAAATGGTCAGGGAGCTAAAACACAATACCACATCCATTAAGAATCTTGAAAAAGAAGTTACTGAGCGTAAAGCAGTGGAGGCAACCCTCCAAATTGAGCGTGACAACCTTAATGTCATCCTGAAATCAATGAAGGATGGTGTGTGTATTACCGGCACAGACTTTTGTATTCAATATATAAATCCTATGCTTAGAAATGATTTCGGTTTGCCCGATGGAAAAACATGTTATGAATATTTTCATCATCTTAAAAAGCCCTGCATCTCCTGCCGTGCTGAAATGGTCTTTTCCGGCAGGACTGTACGTCAGGAATGTTATTCTGATATGACCAATAAAACCTATGACATTATTGAATCACCTATGGAAAAATCAGACGGGTCAAAGCTTAAGCTAATGGTTTTCAGAGATATTACCAAGCTTAAAAGTATGGAAACCCAACTTCGTCAGTCACAAAAAATGGAATCCGTGGGGCAGCTTGCGGCCGGTGTTGCCCATGAGATTAACAATCCAATCGGATTTCTCAGTTCTAATATGGAGATGCTCAATGACTATTTTAATAGTCTTAATAAACTGTTTGAATGTTACCAGATACTTGAGGGGATGCTGGGAGAAATCAGCTGGAAAAACATATCAAATGAAATTAAAAGACAGGCACAAATTATTTCAGACTTTAAAAAAGAAATCGACATTGAATATTTAAAGGAAGATATACCTGAATTGTTAAAGGATTGTATGGATGGATTTTTACGGGTTAAAAAAATTGTTGGTGACCTAAAAAGTTTTACCAGTACAGGCAAAGACAAAAAATCTTTGATTGATATCAACAAAAATATGGAATCCATATTAAATCTTTTACACAGTGAATTAAAAGACAAAGTCACAATCAGTAAAAAATTTGGAAAAATTCCCCTGGTCGAGGGATATTCTAAAAAATTGAATCAGGCATTTATGAATATCTTGAAAAATGCAACCCAGGCCATTCAAGAAAATGGAAAAATAATTATCGTTTGAACCTGGCGCTGGTCCATTGTTGAGAGGGAATGCAAAAGCATAGGCCCTCCCGGGTAAGGCTTAGTCAACCGCCCGGTAGTGTATCTTCCCTTATTTGTTAGGGAGATAAGCGAGTCAAGCGAGGTGAAGAGTGTATGCTCTGAATCTGACCCATAGCCCCGAGAATACTGAATTTTGGGAAAGTGCCGATCCCTTGATAATAGGCGCAGGCAAAACGTGACGTGCATT
>JAAELK010000096.1 GCA_024226935.1 Desulfobacteraceae bacterium | reverse complement strand
GGATGACCTGACAGATAAGTTCCTTTCCCACCCCGGTTTCCCCAAAAATCAGTACAGGCTGGGATGAGGGAGCAATACTCTCCACATACTGGAAAATAGAATACATCTTCTTGTCCTGGGTGATAATTTGCCGAAAAGCTTCGGGGTTATTGAGCTGGAAAACCATATCACAGGTAAAACCTTTTTTATCCGCTTCTACAAAATTTTCACAACCCAAAGTCTGATCAACAACGGCCAACAGATGCCCTTCCTCCACAGGTTTTACCAGATAATCCACTGCTCCTATTTTCATACACTGAACCGCCGTATCCACTTCAATGGCACCGGTAAGGACAATCACAGGAATTTCGGGCCAAGTTTTCCGGATAATCTTAAGCAAGCTAACGCCGTTAATATGGGGCATGTTCAAGTCCAATAAAACAAGCCTTGGCATCCGACGCTCCATTAGACCAATCACATCCCGTGAGTCACTTATGGTAATAATATTGTCCAACCCTGCCATCCTCAAGGTGGTATCAACTGCCACAAGGATTTCAGGTTCATCATCCACTATAAAAACAGGCTTTTCATCGTTGCCTTGTTCTCTTCCTAAAGTCTTCATAATCAGTTATTTACTCAACATTCGGAGGAGTAAAACTACTATTCCTTCAATAAAATTATTTCCTTGACCACCATGGCCAGATCATTCTAAAAAAAATACAACATTCTGTAAGATGTACCAAGCACCAAAACAAATTAATTATAGACAATGTGAAAATGGGTTACAATAACAGATGATGACAAACCATATGCAAATAATGTCACGACCTAATCAAAATTATTTCTTCATTGGAAATAGAAAGATCAGTTGATAAAAGAGCCAGCCAACCTCGTTTTTTCTTCAGGTTGGTGTTATTAAAGGCGACAGCTACCAGATGAGAGAAGAGAAAAAGTAATTATTAACCCGGCTGACAGTTCGAAACAATGATCTGCCATTTTTTTTTAACATACATTTAGAATTTACAACCAAAAAATGACCCCCTTTTATAACCCAATTTTGACCCACCTTGATTAAAAAAATAGCTTTAAAACTTTTTTCACCACCTAAAATCTGGTAGGGCCCCAGGGGG
>JAAELK010000095.1 GCA_024226935.1 Desulfobacteraceae bacterium | reverse complement strand
GGATGACCTGACAGATAAGTTCCTTTCCCACCCCGGTTTCCCCAAAAATCAGTACAGGCTGGGATGAGGGAGCAATACTCTCCACATACTGGAAAATAGAATACATCTTCTTGTCCTGGGTGATAATTTGCCGAAAAGCTTTGGGATTATTAAGCGGGAAAGACATATCGCAGGTAATCCCTTTTTTATCCGCTTCTGCAAATTTTTCACAACCCAAAGTCTGATCAACAACGGCCAACAGACGCTCTTCCGCCACAGGTTTTACCAGATAATCCACTGCTCCTATTTTCATACACTGAACCGCCGTATCCACTTCAATGGCACCGGTAAGGACAATCACAGGAATTTCGGGCCAGGTTTTCCGGATAATCTTAAGCAAGCTAACGCCGTTAATATGGGGCATATTAAGATCCAATAAAACAAGCCTTGGCATCTGACGCTCCATTAGCCCAATCACATTCCGTGAGTCGCTGATGGTAATAATATTATTCAGCCCTGCCATCCTCAAGGTGGTATCAACTGCCACAAGGATTTCAGGTTCATCATCCACTATAAAAACAGGCTTTTCATCGTTGCCTTGTTCTTTTATTAAAGTCTTCATGATCATTTATTTATATGCTATTTTTGGACGCAGGGCAAGATAATCCTGGCTGTCAGTCCCTGACCGGGGGGAGAAGAAAACTCCAATACCCCTGAATGATCACTGATAATTTTCTCTGAAATAGAAAGCCCAAGACCAGTTCCGCCCTCATCTCTTCGAGTAGTAAAAAACGGGTCTTTCATCTTTTTTAAATCATTTTGCGTAATGCCGGGTCCTGTGTCTATTACTTCAATGATCAAAAAACCTTTATGATCACTTAGACGGGTCAGTACATGGATAGATTGATCAGAGTGTTCAAGGGCCTGCCCGGCATTCACAAGAAGATTGATCATCACCTGCTGAAGTTTGCCGAAATTTCCCCGGACCCGGGGCAGATTTTCTCCATATTCCACGGACAAAAGAAAGGTCGATTTTTTAAGAATTACGCTTGTAAGATCCATGGATTTTGCCACTACTTGGTTCACATCAACCTCATAATCCATCCTGGCATCGCTGGACCGTGTAAAATCCTTAAGTTCCGAAATAATCTCCTTAATACGGGCAGACCCGTCCTGGATGCCAGAAAGCATCAACTCAATGCGTTTACGCAATTCAAGGTAGGTCATGTTACAGACCCTGACCGTTGGATTGTCATTAAAATGAGTATCCAGAATCGGGATAAAAGCATACCATGCTTTCTTCAAATTTGGAGCATTGAGCATAAGGAAAGTTGCAGGATTGTTGATTTCATGGGCTACACCTGCCACAAGAATCCCCAAAGAGCTCATTTTATCAGCCTGGATCATCTGTTTTTCCCTAAGCCTGGACTGAACCAAAGCTTTCTGGCGTTCTTTCTTAACACTCGATACAGCCCAGATGACATAAGCAGACAAAAGCAACACAACCCCCATGAGACCTACACAAAACCAGATTAACTTATGTGTGATATTCTGAATCTCTGCTTTAACATCATCCACATAGATCCCCGTACCAATAATCCAACCCCAGGGTTTAAAAAGCTTTACATAGGATATTTTAAGCTCAATTTTAGTTGGATCTCCTTCCCACTGCCACAAATAATTTACAAACCCGGCCTTATCCTTATGTTCCTTTACTATCTTCACCATATCAGAAAACACAAACGTGCCATTAGAATCTTTAAATCTGGAGACATTCTGCCCATCAAGATCCGGACGGTAGGGATGCATAATCATGACAGGCACCATATCAATAACCCAAAGATAATCCTTGAAATCCGGTCCATAACGCACTTGAGAAATAAAACGAATGGCTGTTTTCTTGGCTGTATCCTCTGAAACCATGCCACGACGTGCATGATCATGAAATATATAAAGGCTACTCCAGGCCATTTCGGTCAAACGCATGATAGTCTGTCGTTTACCATTCATCAAATTTTTTTCCAGCAAAGGAAGAACAACCAAAAAAATAACCATGATGAATAAAATAAGGGTCAAAATTACTGGAACGATTATGTTTACGGGAAACGCCCGCATGAAGATTGAATTTAGTTTTGAGTCTGACACCACTACTCTCCACTTCCTGTTAAACGATCGATATCCACGCTTACCTGTCGAAGGCTGTGCCGACCGACTTTGGGTGCCGGGCAGGTATGAACTGCACCGGCACCCTGGCAACCACAATTAAAGTTTATTCATTTCTTCGCCCATCTGTGCCATGGCCGCTTGGACCCTGCTGTCCATATACTGGCTCATCTTCATCATGGCCTCTGGGATTTTTCCAGACGCCGTTTGTATTCTTTTAATATCCGCCTTCATCTCCTCGGGTATTTTACCCTTCATATACTCCGGGTATTTTTTTTGAAATTCCTTCTGCCTGGGAATTAATTTTTTCATGCTTTTTGTGTAATTTTCAATGGTATTAATCACATCGTCAGCACTTTTTGCACTCACCAGACCACTTACATAGTCTTCAATCATTTTAGCCTGATTCTTAATAATTGATTTAGCCTCACTGCTGCCGTCTGAACTGCAACCATAAACAAGACAGATAGAAAGCAAGACAGTGATCAGAATTCTGTAAATACGTGGCATTAATAAATCTCCTTTTTTAGTTAACCAACACATGAAAACTATCTATCCCGATGGTTCAAAACACAATACCACCCCACACTAGACTAAACGGTATCATAAAATATCCGATCTACGAAATACAGTTCCTAGTTTAGGCTTACCCAAATTAAATCCAGCGACGCACCTGATTTTTATAGTTAATATAGCTCTTGCCAAATTTTTCTTCCAGATAAATTTCTTCATGTTTAATCGCAATGTGATAGACCGTCAAAAATGAAGCCGGCAGTAGAAGAAGTATCCAGATGTTTACCAAACCGATTCCAATTGCCGATTGGATCAAACCCAATCCAAAATACATGGGATTGCGCGTATATCTGTAGATACCGGTTATGATAATTTCAGGAGTGGTTGTCCAGGGTTCTGGCTTTTGTCCCGTACTCTTGAACAATTTGAAGCTCAACGCAATCAGTACGAAACCGACCCCTGCCAGCAGAAAAGCAAAAACCAAACGGTACTTCAAATCGAAACCCCATTCAATCGGCCACAAAAATGTTTGTATGATGATACCGACGATTACAAAAATCAAGTATACCAGGGGCGGCGCAAATCTGACTTTTGCAGCATCTTTGCCCTTGTTTCTCCTGTTTGTTTTATTTTCAGCAACTGTTTTCTTCACCACGATGATCCTCTTTACTAGGGCAGGACATAGTCGCCGGGAATCCCGAATAGTTTTACCACACCGAGAGATGATAGCCTATGAAGAATCAATTCAGATAAGCTCATATTATCTACTTTCCTGTTTTGAGAATTTAATTCTAAGTTAGGACTATAATACAAAAAAAATTCAAATGAAAGTCTTAAATACAGGCCTTTAACTTCCCTATAGCCACCTGAATCACCGGCTTGCCAAGCTCCACCGACCTCAGTTTCAACCTTCATATTCCATAATCCTTCGCAGGTTCTGATTTTGTAAATCTCTATTTTTGAGTCGTTAATGTACTTCAAGAAAGCTTGCAGCATTGGGATTGTTGAAATATAGGAAGAAGCCGTCTGGATTCTCCATTTCAGAATAATTTTCGCTTCGCTTTTTTTTTAAAAATACATTTCCGGTTCTTTTCTTTTCTGACATGCTATTTGTAATTGTTCGATTGCCCCGTTAAAATGTGGATCTATCATTTGTTTGGCCAGCGACGGACAGTTTTTAATACATGCAAAACAGATCATGCATCTCCATTTATCTATCCTTGAAGCATCATCCGGATCGATTGCTTCGCTGGGACAAGCCCCAACACACATGTTACATTGGGTACACTTTTTTTCATCTGTCTCAGGAGTAAACGAAATTGTGTTACGAACCTGCTTGATCATATTCAAATTCTCGGGTTCGAGATAAGGGGTGTTCCCGGGAACACTGATTTTTTTTATACCCTCTAAAGACTTTATAGCTCTAAGCTTTTCCTTGATTTTTAAACCAAATGCTTGTGCTTTTTCAATATCTTTCAAATCCGGCCTGCCATGTGCAATTGGCAGGGAAGGAAGACAATAGGAGTGTTCGGCAATGAATGCACCCCCCGCAACAGGTATGAATCCCTGTGACACGGATATATCATGAAGTTCTAAGAGCGCATCTTCGTATTCTCTGTTTCCATAAACCACAACAAGTACAACAGGTGTCTTTTGGGCACTTAATGTTTTCAGAAAAGGAACCAGCTCTTCGGGAAGGCGGCCGTAATAAACGGGCGCAGCGAGAAGAACCATATCATTATTAAAAGCAAAAGATTTCCCTTTACGTTGAGACCGGTTCGTACAATCCACCATCTCTACTTGTTCTGACTGCATACCCTTTGCAATATTTTTTATGATTGTCCTGGTTGTTCCGGTTGGCGAAAAATATATACATGAAACTGATTTTATATCCATTTGCTGTCTCCCATTAAAACTGTAATGAATACTCAAAAAATTGATTCTCACAAGGCTGGCCAAATGCAATATACATTTTAAATTCCTCCGGTATCATTATAAAAGAGGGGATTGGCCGGCAGTAGATTTTATTTTTCATCATAGAGCCCCAGTCATCTTTAACATCACCGGTGAAATCCGGTGTATATTCCTTGCTGAAATTTCCATCGCAATAATTAAGGTTTGATCCAGACCCCAGTCTTTTCTTTCATCAGAGCCTCAGCTTTTTTGGGATTTGCCTTCATCCATTCCGCCGCCTTACTTTCGAGCCCTAACAAATTTCCGGAATTTATCCAGTTAGCGTGCTTGACATCTGATGAAGGATCATAATTTTTAATATTCCACTCTCCTACTGCTACAAGTGTCTTCTCGCCGATTAGCCCATCAACAGGTCCATTATAAAGTCCTTCATCTTTAAGGTAATTTTGCATGGCTTTAAATTTTATATCTATTGCTGTCACTTTCAAGCCCTCAATAGATTGGAAACCTGTTGTCAGTAGCTTTGCTGAATGGGCCATGGAAAGGTTGGCGTATTTTTGGGCAAGCTGATTGGTATTGAAATTATTTTCAACAGCATATGCATGGTAACTTTCAATTGCACTTAATGATTCACTTAGAATCTCGGCTGACGCATATTTCTCTCGATATAATATTTTATTTATGGTTTGATCCATATTGCCTCTCAGCCCTGGTATATTCACCCATAGATAATCAGAACTGCGATAATATATACATATTGGATCCGGGGTCGGGTCTTCCAATGAGATGGTATATTCCCCTTTCTGTGTCTGCGTTCGTTTCAGGAATTTACGATCAGAACTTTTAAAGACCAATATTTCTACTGAGTCAACCGGATTATTCGTCTCTGCATCATACACAACACCGGATATGGAAATTGCTTTTGAAGTATCAGCTGCCAGCCATCCTGGAAACCATATAAGTATTATAAGATTGCTGATCAAAAATAATGGAATCCATTTATACTTTGAAATCATATTTACTCCTCCTCTATTATTGAGCGAACCAGTCAATCGTTTTTTTTGGTGAACCAATCATTCCTGCACCCTTTTCTTTTTCAATTTTAATGATTGCAACTATCTTATCACCTGGTTGTGTATTATTTATTTTAAATTTAAGTGTCCGTCTCTGTTTGTCGGCCAGGAGGTGTTCAAATAGTTTGAAACCAGTTCCTGATTTGTACAGAAAAGCTTCCCCTGATAGTGAGCATTTTAACTTGCGATCCACTTGTCCCACAAATTCAAACTCACCCCTTTTATTCTTGATGTCATAAATTGCTTGGAGAACATGGAAATCATCAATTGACTGATTGATTTTTTTTGTTCCTTCTGCGATTAGCTGCCTCTCAATTAATCCTTCAAGCCTCAATGTAGTTGTGTTTGGATCTGGCAGTAACTTGATAGCAGGATATAATATTTGCTTTGGTTTGGCCCAGGGAACTACTTCTATCTTTGAAATAGTTGAAGCACCACAATAATGCTTTTCAATTTTTTTAACAGCGAATGATGGCACCCCACCTTTTTTATAAATAATTTGCCCATATGCGAGCAAAACTCCAAGAATTATTCCAAATGCCAAAATCAAAGCCACCCTATACCCTAATAAATCAATTAAAAAGGCAAGATACTTTCCTATCACTGGTATAAGCTCAGCAAAATTTTTGAGTTTTGCCTTTAATGATATCTTTTTATCTGGAGTTGAGCCCTGGGACATATCAATCTCCTTTATTTACGATAAATGTATGTTGAATACAGTAATAGGGATTAATTCATTATAAAAAATATTCCGGTTTTTTTTGTTCTTTATAAAGTTCATTAAGCCTTTTTGCGGCATCTTTTACCGGACCTGGTTTCATGGTTCTGGCATTTTGAGGACAACTCTTGATACATGCACAGCACGTGATGCATTTTTCCTGATTAATCATCGTACTATCTTGTGAATCGATAGCACCTATAGGACACACCTGTGCACAAACGCCACATTGAGAGCAAAAATTATCCACTGCTACAAAGTCAACATCCCATAATTTTGTGACTCCTCCATAGGGATAAGTGCCAGGCACATATACATCAAAAATTTCAGAGATTAATGAAACAGATTCCAGTTTTTCACGTATTTTTTGTCCAAATACTTTTGCATGGTTTAAGTCATCTTCATCGGGACGTCCCTGTGCTGTTGGTGTCTGGGAATTAGAAAATGAGTGTTCCCCGATATATGCTGCACCTGCAATGGGAATGCACCCACATTTCACTAGAATATCTTTTAGTTCGAGCAATGCATTTTCATACACACGATTACCATAGACAACAACACAGACCGCGGGGGTATTATGAGCTTGAATTGTATTCAGCCATTCATTTAATAATGCCGGCACTCTCCCCATATAAACGGGAACTGCAACGACAAGCAATTCATTTTCCAAGGTCGATAATGGTTGTTTTCTTGCGGATGGTTTGGTGATATCAATTAACTCCATGGTACCTTGATTAATACCACCCGCAATGCCCTGAACAACCGCTTTTGTTGTTCCTGTGGGTGAAAAACAAACCAGTTTCACAGATTCAATTTTCATCTCATTTACTCCACAACAGTCGCTTCGATCTCGACAACACAATCCGGGTGAAATAATGAACTGACTCCAATTAATGAAGTTGCCGGTCTACAATCGGCTTTTTCCAAACGCTCACCAAGTATCAGCCCAGATTTAATAAACCTCTCTACATCAGTTGTATAATATGTAAATCTAACGACATCGGAAAGTTTAAAATCTGCTTGGGTAACTAATGTTTCCATATTATCAAATATCTGATTGATCTGTTTTTCCATATCACCAGGGTAAAGTAAATTCCCATCTCCATCAACTGATACTATACCAGCAGTATAAAGCGTACGTTTGGCACCTGTAACTTCATTTGCCTGAACAAAACCAAATTTATCCTGCCATGACCATGGATTAATGACTCGTTTTTTCATAATATTCATTTCCCTATATTTTATCTTCAAACACAGCCTGTAGATGTGATAAATTTTCAAGTATTGAGTTTAACTCAATATCATCAACCGCTTTTGACCACTGCTTATTCCATTCCTTGAAAATCCCCCTGCACTTATTCAATATTTGTTTGCCCTCCTGGGTTGGTGCCAACCAAGCTGAGCGCTTATCTTCATCTGATGCCGTAATGGTAATCAACCCCATTCCATGCAATTTTTTTACAACTTTAGACACATGAGCTTTTTCGAGTAAAAGACGATTAACCATATCTTTTTGTTTTACTTTTCCTGCTTTTGCAATCTCAAAAAAAATTGAAAACTGTTGTTGATTAAGGCCAAACGGCTGTAGAATCCGATTACCATGGCGTTGAAGCATACCACCAATATTTAATAACTTCCCAATTATTATTGGTGCCGATTGTAAATTATCCATAGGGGCTTCTCTCTCTCCATATAATAAAAAATAGTTTCCATGGATACTTACTTAGCGCATTAAAGTGTCCTTGGCAACTAAAAAAATCTAATATCAATATTTGCTATCAATGCCACCGGAATACTTTTTACCATCCGCCGATTTTCTGTTAAGAGTCGCCTGTAGCCGGCTCGTTGGACGAAATTATCGATTCGTTTCCGATCTCCTTGCATTTAAGGCCTTAACTGTCTGCCACCTCCTGGAGGAGGTCCTTCCGGGGCTTCGTCTTCACAAAGATATCCGTCATAGTTTTTGTCATGAAAACCGAAACGATCTTTGGGGCCGTCAAACTCTGACCTGGACACTTTGCCATCCCCATCTCTATCCAGCCGTTCAACAAATCCTCTCCCACCAAATCGAGACCGGGATATTTCCTTTGAACCTTCCTGCCCTTCCTGACCGACACCTCGATATATCTTTACATTATATGGGTACTTGCTTTTGTTCTCCAGGGGTATACCTGTTCTTCTTTTGACCGAACCACCCCTTACACATCTAACATAATTATTTACGCGAACCATATCTCCCTGGGGCCCCCTGGAGGTTGCCCTTCCAATTTTAGGATCACTTCTCTGTGCACCGGCCCCGTGAACATCCATAATCTTGCCATTCATTTTTCCAAGTGCCCTTCCGAACGCAACATAGGCAGCATTTGCTCCAGGATCCGGACCGTCCAAGTGTGTGGTTGAGGTCCAATAATATGGATAATCCTTTTTCCCCGCCTCGTTTACAATGGACGTCGTTTGATAAATTGGATCAATGGCAGGCGAACCTGTAGTATCCGGAGAGCGGGAATAATCAACGATATATTGCAACTCCTTTGCGTCCGGAAGCCTCCAATCATCATATCCCGCATATACCAGGTTCTCCGCATACTCAAGGGCATCTTTCCAGTTCATGCCCCTGCCACTGTCCTTTTGCATCCATATAAATCCGGTCGTCCGGTCGGTGACCGTTCCATCGCCATTGTCTGCAAAATCATTCTCCCCGTATGCTTTGCCCCGAACATAACGAGCATGGAATTTTTTCTCCCTGGAACTTTTCGGCCTGTGATACCCGTATCCTTTGATCCTGCCGTCGGCAAAATTGACCCCGAACAGGGTTTCATCTCCATTCATGGTGGTGCTCACATATTTTGTGCTCGACAGCCACTGTGCGTCTATATACCTTTCTCCCTCACCGACGTCCCCGTATTCAAAGTCAAAATAATCCGTGTTGATAAAGGGTATGGCATTGGTCGGCACTCCGTTAGAAAATCCTCCCCGGCTAAATCCAGCATATCCCCTGAAGTCCATTAGAGAATACAATTCTTTTATGTTTGGTACTCGCCAGTCAGAATTTCCTCCAAGTGTCATCCTTTGTGCAATCTTCTTTGCTTCGATAAAACTTTTTTTCTTTTTATCAACAATCTTCGACCACATTAAACCTGTATTGAGATCGGTTACTGTCCCATCACCATTATCACGATAGGACGGGACATCACCTTCATACTCAGCATCCTGACCATAAAATGATTGGCCGGGTTCCGGGTATACAATCTGGCTTGAATTGTCGAAACATCTCACTTGTCCCGTATCAACGATTGGATTGTTCAATCCCTTTTTCCCGATGAAAGAGGTCTCTTGAGCGTTTGCAAAATTGACAAATAATAAAGTCATACACATTAAGAAAATCGAATTGTTTTTTCTCATTCCATATCTCCTTGGCATTTTCCTGCAACTCCAGACCGGCAAACACAAGCAGGTCCTCCTCTTCCATTTTAAAAATAATTGACCCCATATCATCATTGTATTTGCATGAACCTGGCGTTTCAAACAAACACTTTCCGCAGCTTTCACAGGCGACTATTTTTTTCTTAGACGGATACAGCACTTCACATTGTGCTTTAGCTGACTCAGCCCCTTTTAAAAATCTACTTAATACTATTTCAGTAAAGCCTTTTTCAGATCTATGACTTCCGTTGAAGGCAATGATTTTTGCATTTTTTAACATTTGCTCCCTTTCAATGAAGATAACTATCGAATTCAGCGGACGCCATAAGCGATCCGGTGTAATATTTATGCACCTCGGCTAATATTTGATTTAAATCTTTCAACAATTCTATTTGATATTCCGTACCGGCAGTACACGGTTGCCCATAGTGTGTGATCTGTGATGCCAGCTGGTCCCTGTCGCAATACCCTTAACAAATGGATAACTTGCAGGCCTTGT
>JAAELK010000094.1 GCA_024226935.1 Desulfobacteraceae bacterium | reverse complement strand
GAAAGTAGCGACACAATAGCAAAATTTTCTCATGGGTGAGAATGGGCTTCAATGACCCGTCGGAACTCATGAGGAGATTTTGCGGTGAAGCTGAGAAATCTTTTTAGGAAAAGGCGACAACTTGCTTGACACACACCGGTTCCATAGGCGCCCAGGTTTAATAGAGAAAAACCGAATATTGCCGTGAAAATTGTATAACTGTCTTTGGGGCTGAATCCACTACCCAGCTTAAAAATAGTTAATTTTGATGCCTGGTCTATTCCTGGATTTTGCAGGGCAGAAATAATACCGACGCCGTCAAGTGGTATCCTGTTTAAAAGAACTATTACTGCGGCCAGGGCTGCACCAACAAAAACTATTGTTTGAATAACATCTGTGAAAATTACTGAACGGATACCGCCGGCCAGTGTATAAACAATTCCAACCAGTGTTAATGTCAAAACTGAAATCAATTGATGCCCTACTTCAAGGTCTCCGAACAAAATCAATGACGCTGGGAGCGCAGCAATGTAAAGACGTGCACCGCTAGCAAAAACACGTCCTATCATAAAAGCAGCGCTGGCAGCCATGTTGGCATGTGGCCCAAACCGTTTTTCAAGCAAGCCATATACCGTGGTTACCTTGTAACGGTAAAATGCGGGCACAAAGAAAAAGGCGACAATTAAGATGGCTATGATTGACCCGATGTTTGATGATAAATAGGTCAGATCACCACGATAGGCTTGTTGCGGACCGCCGATAAAAGTCGCAGCGGAAAGAGAGGTCGCCATAAATGATATTGCTGCTGCCCATACTGGAATTTTTCCCGAGGCACGAAAATAATCATCTGTTGAAGATTGACGCTTGGCGAATAATATACCGGTAACAGCCAGAAGAATAAAATACGCAAAAAGTACACCCCAGTCAGTTGGTGAAAAGCCGGTATCAGGCATCACAATCCTCTATACGATTTAAAGGGTGTTGAAATCGATAACACCAATTTAATGTAATCCAACAATTTTTCAGTCAGTTAAGAATTGAAAAAGCCTCTGTTTAGTTGTAACTTCAAGCGATAAAATAAAAAAGGAAACACCACCACAGAGACCCCATGCATAGAAAAAATATCAGACAAATCATTACAAAGCAATTGAAAAAAAGTTTTTCGAATTGGAAAAAAATGATTAGGAAATCCAAAAAACCACTGACAAAGGAAATCCTGATTGAGATAGCGGATAGTCATGTGATCATCATGGTGTATATAGAATCTTTAAGTTCGATATAGATGCATTGGATCGCAACGACAGACTGGGCAATCCCATGTAGTTTTATGTATTATTTTCCAGTCGTAGCTTTTAGGTAAGTTTAACTGTTATAAATACTTGTATTATGTAGTGAGTCGCCCCAGAACGACTGATAGTCGTGCATTAGGTGACTTTGAGCATGGAAGTTAATATTCTCTTTCTTTTGGATTGAGCACTGTAAATAAAATTCTACACATTTGAATTCAGATATTTTATTGTCGGATTTATATCTTTACAGGCAGTAGAAATATTGATACACATTTTTGTCATTAGTTGTTTCGTTGATACCGGTCGAATATTATTCAAATTTACAAGATATACAGGTTAGTATAATTACTTAGTTAGAAAGCAGGAAGAATGAAAGTATACAACATAATCTTTGATTGGTATGTTTCTGCAAGGAGTTCAGATGCAGGAGTTGAAGTTGTCAGGAAGTTTACACAAAATCTTCAGCCGGGAGCAAAGATATTAGATATCGGCTGTGGATACGGCTTTCCCATAGCAAATACACTATACCAACTTGGTTTCAAACTTTATGGTATTGATAGTTCAATAAAAATGGTAACAAGATTCAAAGAAGATCTTCCAGATGTGCCAGTTCAATGCTCAAACATTTTAGATTCAGATTTTTTTAACATTTTATTTGATGCAGTAATTGCATATGGATTCATCTTTCATCTTCCGCAAGACCAACAAACGAAAGTTATAGAAAAAGTATCTGAACATTTACAGTACGAGGGATGTTTTTTGTTCAGTTCTGGTGATGAAGATGGAACGGAAATGACTCCCCAGGGATTTAATGGAGGAGAGAGATTTATGACATATTCAATGTCCGGTTCAAATTATGAAAAGACACTTTATAAAAATGGTATGATTTTAGAAAATCATTATATCGAAAAGGATTTTGGAGGAACTATATACATTGCCAAAAAGCTTTCTATCAATGCAAATTAACGCAGACTGGTTCACTGCGTCGTTTTTTGCGACAATTCAGTTTTACTAATTTTATTAACTTTTCACCGGTTGTCGATCATATTCGTCAATCGGTTATTTGAGGGTTATGCCCTTAAAAGGCATGTGTTTTTAAGTAAGGGTGAAAATCATCATGGATAAAAAAGAAAATTGTTCTGGTGAACTCAATAAAAAATTTGCTGCTGTATGTGGCCTTTACTGTAGTGCTTGCTCTTGGTTTATTGATACCACTGAAGAACCGGAACGACTCAAAAAGCTCGCGGCAGAATTGAATTATTCAGCAGAAGAGAGCGTGTGCTATGGGTGTCGGTCTGACAAAAGGTTACCTTATTGCAAAAGATGCAAGATGTTTGACTGTGCAACTGAGCGAGGAATCAATTTTTGCAGTGAATGTGAAGAGTATCCATGTGCTGACCTGAAACAATTTCAATCTGCAATGCCACATCGGATAGAACTGTGGGATAATCTTGAACGAGTTAAATCACATGGATATGAAGAATGGCTTAGGGAGATTCGTGAAAACTATATTTGTCCACAGTGCCAAACCATAAATTCAACATATGATCAGAAATGCCGTAAATGCGGTAGAAATCCAAGCTGTAATTACGTAGCAAAGCATAAGCAGGTAATCGAAGAGTATTTAAAGAGAAAATAGGGCATTTCACGAATTTATCTGATTACCCAAAGAGAAACAATTCCAGAATGGTTTTATCATGATTCTATTTATTCTTGGGGTAAAAAACGAGAGTTTCCTGATCTTAAAGAAATTACAAATTTCAGTTTAATGATAGCTGAGGAAAAAGCTTAACAATAAAACTAACTCGGACGTACAAAGCTGCTCCGCTTGTTTCTCGCTACGCCGGTTATTTATTTAAAAAGCAAATTGAAATGTAACTAAATTAGGAGAAAAAAATGATAACAAATATATCTGATCTACTTTCAGCACACTGGCAAATTGGTGTTATTGTTACTGCTATTCGTTTGCGTATCTTTTCAATCATCGCTGATCAAAAATTGGAACTAAATGAGATTGCAGCAAAATGCGAGGCAGATTCTGATCGGATTGAGCCGCTTCTTGATGCTTGTATCAGCTTAGGGCTTTTGGAATTTGAAAATAAGAAGTATCAGAACTCACATTTTTCCCTTGTCTATTTTGTAGAAGGAAAAAGATTCTATGTGGGTGATTGCCTTACATTAATGAACAATGAATCCATTCAGTGGTTTCAACTTCCGGATTTAATTCGAGGTAAAGAACGTAAAAAAATAGAATTACCGGGTTTAAAAGCAGATTCTAAAACCTTTATTACTGCGATGAACAGCATTGGTCTTCTTGGCGAAGCAGAAGCACTAAAAGATATGGTAGACCTTGCAGGATGTAAAACAATGACAGATGCAGGTGGCGGGTCTGGTTTGTATTCCATTACGCTTTGTCAAAAATATCCCCATTTAACCTCTACCATTCTGGATGTAAAAGATACGCTTGAGGTAACCAGGGAGCTGATTGAAAATCACAAAGAGAGAAATCAGATTATTTTAAAGGAGGGGGACTTCATGAAAGATCCCCTGGGAAAAAATGTCGATGCCGTTTTGCTCTCGGATGTCATTTATGGTCATTCTGAAGCAAAAATTTTATTACAAAATGCCTGGGATAGTCTTGTGGTAAATGGCGTGTTGATTGTACGCGGCTATTATGCAAATCCTAAAAAATCAGGTCCTTTATTTGGAGCACTATTTGCCGTCAAGCAGATGGTGGATGACCCTCAAAGAAAAATTATGACACTCTCAATGTTGAAACGCAATGTGAAAGATGTAGGATTTGAGAATGTTAAGGCAACGCCTTTAACAGAATATTCATTCATTTTAACTTGTAAAAAAGGCAACTGAAATCCATTGGTAATTTTGAAGACAGTTTACTTATTTTCAACAGCTAAAATGCACCGGCTGAGCTGGGGTTTGGATGTCAGAAAATCCAGAAATCTAAAATACCCAGCCCTGATTTTTTAAAATATAGAGAGTCAAGTATCCATGCATTATCTTAACCCTGTTTTTTACTGAAAAATTGTTTCGATTTGTATTGGTATCTTTAAAATTCCCTGTATTTATCGATGCATAAAAAAAGAGGTGAACATTTTGGATCAATTTAATAAAAAACCTCGGATATATTTTTGTATAAACATGATTAAGTGATATTTATACTGCTATAGTAAGCGTTGGATTGTGTATTGTTCCATTTTCCATTGATGCCTCACATTAGGTTGTGCGGCATATTCGAAGAGTCCATCGATGGCAAAAAAGGAATTAAGCATAATCTCTCCTGCTGTTTCTCGTACCTTGTCTATTGCTTTTTTATGTCTTTCCACTTCTTTTTGCCAGTTGGCTTTGCCAAAATTTTTAAGACAAATAAATGAACTTATCTCAGTACAGCGCAAAAAGTAGCATCCAAGCAGGGGACATGTTGTGAAGATCCGGTCATCAAGTTTTTCAGGGTCCTTTAAAATCATATTTACCCCAACCATTTCACGTATACCTCGACCCAGGATATAAATTTTTTCCATCATGGATGCAACTGCCCTTACGGCTTCTATTGCAGGACCCGTTGTTATGCCACCATCCAGGAAAATACTGGCTCCTTGGGCAGTAGCGGCCGTTGTAAAAAGTCCGGCCATACGGAGATTATGTGTCATCATTCGGTTCAATTCTTTGGATAATGAGTTCAAAGCTGCATCAGTAGATGTCAGGCTTGTATCGAAATAAATGGCGTTCTCTTTTATATTGTTTCTGTAATATAGAGCCATAGCAGACTTTCTCCATGAATTAACAGCTTTAACTCCATTTTTGGCACATCCCCAAAACGGGGCCATTGCCTGCAAGACACCTGATAGTGTATCGTTAAAAATTTCACAACAGACATCATCCAGAAAAGCATCCCCCAAAATATCAATAGGGATGCATGTTTTCATATAATTTTTAAAGTCGTTTGAACCGGCACGTGTCAACCTGGTATTCTTGTCGGGTTTGGGCAGTTGTGCTACGATAATTTTCGTTTTTTTGTAGGCTTTACGAGTATCGCGTGCTATACAGCCCCCGCTATCATAAGTGTTTTTAACAGTTTTGGCACCTATGATTGAGGCTTTGAAGCCGCTTTTAGCTCGGATTGCTTTCAATGTTTTGCTGGCATTGATACTGAATTTAAGATTCAGTTCATACCCGAACAGCAGACGTAGCGCAGCAGTTTTTTGTGCTTTAAGAAGCTCTTTTAATTTTTTTTGCGGAACTTGATGTCTAAATTCATAATGCACATCAGCATATCCAAAAACGGTAAGCCACAATTCTTCAACTGCGTGGTCTCTGTTACGTTCTGAGTTGCGCCAGCCTTTTCCTGTAGCATTTTTCCAAATGCACCAATCGGAGAGAGCATTTTTCAATTCCATCATTTTTGCAACTGCCTGGGGGTTTAGATTGCTGGCGTTGATCTGGTGAACAGCTTTTTCGTACGCTTTGAGTGCTTTATCCACAGCTATTAATTTTTTACCGTGTGGCTTTTGCCAGTTTAGCTTTGTGCGTGTCATCCATTCATCATATTTGATCATTTGAGTTGTTTGTAGGACTCGAGAGGATTGTGCATACATCCTAACACTTAAGTTAGGAGTTGTACGTACAACTTGTGAAAGATCAAGTTGATTTTTTAGCTGTGAGATGCTTTTTTTTTTATGTATGCTTGATGGAGAGAACATAATTTATTTTCCTGGGGTGTATTGTAGATATAGATGGTTTCTTCATAAAACGAAGTTGCGTTACGCACAGATTTTTTAAGGGAAGTCAGAATTTTGATTAGGGGCTGTTTCTAAATAAATCCAGGAATTCCCGGTATCATTTAATCCATAAAGGCATTTCATTAGAAATGATATATAAAAACTGCCCAGACCCGTTCTGGTCAGAAAAGCATTACACGCTCTGGAATTGGATT
>JAAELK010000093.1 GCA_024226935.1 Desulfobacteraceae bacterium | reverse complement strand
AGAATATAAAGCTATTTACACAGAGTACAAAGGAACACGGAAAGTTGAAAATTCCCATCGTGTCAGGATTGCTATAATTAAAGGTTCTCTATATTGTATTTTTTTGACTGACAGTAAAATCCATAAAAAACCTGAAAAAATCGAAGTGCAGCCGGACCCCATGAGAGTACCAAAGTTTATGGAACGATCAACCTACAAAGCCCCGGAGCATACTAAATTTGATGATATGAACGACAGTCTTAAAAATGGGGTTCAAACAGTTTCGGCCTCTCAACTTTTCCCCACGCCTGACGATCTGGCGCAAAGGATGGTAAATTATGCCGGGCTTAAAAAATGGCATACAGTCCTTGAACCAAGCGCTGGAACTGGAAGCCTTTTAAATGCTGCTAAAAATACCGAAGCACTAATCACGGCGGTTGAGTTAAATTTAAATTTGTGTGACCATTTAAAAGCAAAAGGATTTAATAATATTAAGCAAGGGGATTTTTTAACCTGCAATGGTGATCTAGGAGTTTTTGATAGAATTATAATGAACCCTCCTTTTGAAAAAGGTCAGGACATAAAGCATATAAAACACGCTTTAAAATTTTTAAAATCTGGTGGTCGGCTTGTGGCTTTATGTGCCAACGGACCCCGGCAGACCAAAGAAGTAAAGCCCCTGGTTAAACAAAGTGGTGGAGACTGGGAAGACTTACCGCCCGGAACTTTTAAATCAGCTGGAACAATGGTCAATACCGCCATGTTAATTATTGAGGGCTGATTT
>JAAELK010000092.1 GCA_024226935.1 Desulfobacteraceae bacterium | reverse complement strand
TACTTACAATACCAACGTACACATCCTAAAATAATCTCACCCTGGAAATGTTTCCATTTGAAATCACTCATACCGGCTCCTATTTTTTTGATGCTGTTTTAGTGATTTCATACCACAATTGGATTTTTTGCAACAGAGCCCGCTCCTTAGAGCGTAATATATACGACAGGAAGACGTAAGGGTTAGGAGTTTGTAAGATTTAGTCCGATAGGACCGCAGCGAATAGCGGAGTCTGGAAAGGCCCGGCGGTCAGTTAGACCGCAACTCCCACCCTCTTCTGGGATGCCATGAAAGATTTTCCGATTCAATGAACTTTTATTCCAATTCGATTTTAAAAGAGAATTTCACAAAATATTAAAATTATATGGAACTTTTACCCTAAATGTTTAATCCGAACATACTTAATGCAGTTGTTTTAGGGGTTTACACAAAAAAGCTACCTCCAAATTTACCGTTTAACAGCTTTTTAGATGATCCCCAAGGGTAAAGGATGCCTGAAAAATGAAATTTTGGAAACAAAAAGAACTTAAAATTTTGAGCACCTTAAAAAGACCCCAGGAGTTAAAAAAGGATACGCCGGATCTGCACCCATGCAAGCGAAGATAAAATAAAAAAGGGGTCTTTTATACTTCTCCTGGACGAGCTCCAGGAAGAAAAAAGACCCCTTTTTTGATAAAAACCTTGTCGTTTAGTTCTGCTGGTTGAAGCTTTTTAAAAATTTAAGTTTGTGAAAACAAATCTGAACAAGAAAAAGGCCAGAAATAGAACACATTACACAAGTGAGTCTCAAAAATGCCAACCAAACAGATGCATTAGAAATCATTTCTTGACGAAAAATCAAAATCAGAATAAATGGTAACGCCCAAATAACCAGCACCCTTAAAAGTTGTATGAGTGTACATTTAAAAATTAAATAACAGTTAAATAGATTTACATAAGCTGTATAGGCCCACAAGAAAAGAAAGTCAGAGGGTTGGTGTTTTGGTAAAATGTAACCATCAATGAAAGTGCCAACGGTGAAAACGGTATGGGTAATAAGTAACAGCGAACTATAAACACATAAGATAAGAACTATAAAAAGTTGACCCTTACAAGAGTCGTAAAGTGGATGTTTCATGCTTTTCAAGCCCTCCATTGTTTAAGTTTCCAGTTATCCTGCCTTATCCTCTATTGACGTTCATTTGTATTTGATTTCAAGGGACGAGTCTTTTTCAAACTGACCTTTGTTTTTTTCCCATTGTCGTGAGATTTTTTTAATTGATCAGAGTTCTCCAAACGGTTAACTCTGGAAATTTCTTTCCGTAAAGCTCCACCCAATTTATTTAATTCTACCTTATGTATCTTTTTATCTTCCGGCGTTTGAGGCTTTTGTTTTTTCAAAAGCCCATACTCTTCTCTCAACTTTTTAAGATCAGCATACTTGGGATCATCCAGGGTAATTTTAAATTTAGGTTTTTTCTGATCTTGTTTTTGTGTGTCCCCACGGTCAGCAACTTTATTTTTCTCCTGGGGTTTGTCTAATTGATCAGAGTTCTCCAAACGGTTAACTCTGGAAATTTCTTTCCGTAAAGCTCCACCCAATTTATTTAATTCTACCTTATGTATCTTTTTATCTTCCGGCGTTTGAGGCTTTTGTTTTTTCAAAAGCCCATACTCTT
>JAAELK010000091.1 GCA_024226935.1 Desulfobacteraceae bacterium | reverse complement strand
TGCACCAGATCTTAAAGTGAAATGGCAGCCAATCAAGCTGACCAAAGCAACACTCGCGATTGCAAAAAAAGACCGCCCAACCTTCCAGGCTTTAATGTCTATCAGCTGGTTTTGGTTCCTAGGCGCGACCTATTTAACCCAATTCCCAAATTTCACTAAGCTGCATTTGAATGGCACTGAGAGTTCGGTTGCCTTTTTGCTGGCTCTATTCTCTGTGGGTATTGCCATTGGCTCTCTAGCCTGTGACAAGCTTTCAAATCACCGAATTGAGATTGGCATTGTGCCAATGGGCAGTTTAGGAATTTCAATTTTTGGCTTGTTGATGGCGACATCCATCCCTGAGTCTTTGCCCGAGTTTAGCTCTTTTGAGCAATTTGTGACTTATTCAGAGCTATGGCCGCTGTTTGCTTATCTGCTACTGCTTGGCATCTCTGGTGGTATCTTTATTGTGCCGCTTTATTCACTGATGCAGCTACGCGCGAAACCAGACGAGCGTGCTCAAGTGATTGCAGGACTAAATATC
>JAAELK010000090.1 GCA_024226935.1 Desulfobacteraceae bacterium | reverse complement strand
TGTAATGCTTTTCTGACCAGAACGGGTCTGGGCAGTTTTTATATATCATTTCTAATGAAATGCCTTTATGGATTAAATGATACCGGGAATTCCTGGATTTATTTAGAAACAGCCCCTAAAATACCTGGAGGAGGTCATTTTCAAATGATCAATGCAGTTAGCAACTGCATAGGAACTTTGTAAATGTTACTTGCGTTGGCCCTGGCAAATCAGTCGGGTGTTCTTGACGTGCCCCCCCCTAAAATGAGAATATGGCAGAATTTTAAAATCAGTTCAGGAGATTGAATCTGCCGTGGCAAATATTGACAGTAAAAAAATTTATGTGGACGTGGATGATGTGGTCTCAAAGACCACGGATACCTATTCGGGTATCGTTGAACAGGAATTTGGGAAACAAGTGGCGTTTGAACAACTTCTTTCCTTTGATTTGAGAGCATCCTTCGGACTGACCGAGAATGAATTTTATCATTTTTTCGATCTGATTCACCAGCCGGATTTTCTTCTGGGGTTTGAACCTGTGGATGGATCTGTTGCTGCCCTGGTAAATTGGGCGACTACCGGTCATTGTATTGAGATTGTCACGGGCCGTCCTGGTTCAACCCGGGATGTATCCCTGGAATGGTTGGAACAACATGGGGTTCCCTTTGATTCATTTACCATGGTGGATAAGTATAACAGGCCGGATAATGATTCTGGTATTGCTATTTCAAAAAAAGAGTTGAGCCAACGAAGCTATGATCTGGCAGTGGAAGATTCCCGGGAAATGGCTCTTTTTCTTGCCGGGACCATGGGGGTGCCAGTGGCATTGTACGATCGGCCCTGGAATGCCCGGCCCGTGGATCACGAAAAAGTAGTACGGTGTGTCGGCTGGCAGGATGTTGATAGGCAAGTGACCGGGAGGGTCTGTTGGACTCCGGAGGAGCAATTGTTTTAATATCGATTTTTCTTGCATCGCCGGACCTTTGATTATATAACGCTTTTTTAGAATTTGAATCTCTAAGAGGGGCGGCAATGGATGGTTTTAATGTTGTATTCGCAATATCAGGGGTAAAAACTAATATATTTATTCCCCCTTTGATCGCCTTTGTGGTCTCTTTTTTTACTTCCATGGGGGGGATTTCAGGGGCGTTTATGCTTCTGCCTTTTCAGATGAATTTTTTAAATTATACAGCCCCTTCGGTTAGTGGGACCAATCAGTTTTTTAATATGGTGGCCATACCCAGCAGTGTCTGGCAATATGTAAAGGAAAAACGTATGGTCTGGCCATTGACCTGGGCGGTTATTATAGGAACTTTGCCCGGGGTGATAGTTGGAGCTTATATCCGAATTGAATATCTTCCGGATCCGAGACATTTTAAGTTTTTTGTGGGACTGGTGTTAAGTTACGTGGGTATTCGCCTTTTTAATGATGTTATAAAACATGTTAAAAATATGCAATCTCCCCGGAAAAGGAACTCTTTAAAAGATCCCACGGATTTAACCGTGTCCGAGACCGGATTTTCATTGAAACGGATAAAATTTAAATTTGACGGGGTTAGTTATTCCTTTTCTTTTTTAAGTGTATTTGCGCTCTGCCTTGTGGTTGGCATCATAGGAGGAGTCTATGGTATCGGTGGTGGTTCAATCATTGCTCCGTTTTTTGTCACCTTTTTTCAGATACCCGTATATGTGGTGGCAGGAGCAGCTCTCATGGGTACATTTGTCACCTCCATTGCTGGGGTCATTGTTTATCAGGTATTATCCTGTTTTTATCTCGGAGTATCTGTCTCTCCGGATTGGTCCCTGGGTTTTTTGTTTGGCATTGGTGGTTTTTGCGGGATGTATTTTGGGGCCCGATGCCAGAAATATGTGCCGGCCTATTTGATCAAATGTATTTTATGCTTTTGTGTGCTTTTGGTGGCTGGCGGATACATTTGGGGTTTTATCCGTCCTATCTGGACTCTATAAAATTACAAAATTTGCCAAAATCGAATCCATCTTGTTATAAATTTTGAAACGGGGTTGGACTGGCCCGTTCCCCATTAGTGAGTGGATTTGGGCAGGAATTGGGGATTGACAGATAAATGGTTTTTATTCTAAACATAAAGAGAGCTGTTCTCAAAATCTTGCCGTTGGAAGTACGCAAGTTATCCAACTTGGAATTTAAATAAAAAATTTCCCGTCGGGCATTCCCAAGAGATGAGAAAATATGAGGCAAATTGATAATATTGAAATTAATCGTAAATATATCCTGCTCACTGTTATTTTTCTTGTGGGAATGCCACTGCTTGGTGTTTTTGGGATAGAAGACTTAATTGACGGGCAATACCTGATCGGTGTGACGGAGTGTTTTCTGGCAGTCAGCCTTCTTTTCTGCACTGCTTTTCTTCGAAAAAATAAAACCGCAAAAAAAATTCAATGGTCGGCCAGGTTTACCCTTTTTCTTTTTGCCTGTATTGTCCTGGAAATCTATACCATTGAAAATAATAATTTTGGTACTCTTCTCTGGATATTTCTCTTCCCGTTGTTCTGTTTTTTCTTGTTAAATTCCAAAGAAGGACTTGTCTGGGTTTGTGTTTTTTATTTGATAATTGTTTTGATCCTGGGTTTGCCCCCTGGAGTATTTCCCGTGGCAGCACTTGCCCCGGGTCAGAAATTAAGGCTGCTTGTGGTGCTGTTTTTAGTATGTATCATGACCTATTCTTTTGAGAAAACCCGAAATAATGCATTTTTGCATTTAGAGTAGGTAAATAGAGAGTTGAAACAGACCCAGCAGCAGTTAGTTCAGTCGGCCAAGCTTGCTTCCATTGGAGAATTGGCCGCAGGGGTGGCCCATGAGCTAAACCAGCCTTTGATGATAATAAGGAACACCAGCCAATTGATTCTTCGTAATATGGAGAAAAATCGATATGATATAAATTTATTGGAAAAGGATTTAACCGGTATTGTAAATAATTCAAAGCGTATGATGATTATCATTGATCACCTGAAAAAATTTTCAAGACAATCGGAACAAGACTTTTTATCGGTTGATGTAAATATGGTGATTGATAATTGCTTTTTAATGTTTAAAGAACAGCTAAAAGTTGATAATATTCAAATCACCAAAGCTCTTTTTTCCGCCCTTCCCATGGTAGCAGGAATACCAAGTCAACTGGAACAGGTTTTTTTGAATCTATTGATAAATGCCAGGGATGCAATTAATCAAAAATTGGAAAATGAAAACCTTGGATTAAATGAAATGGGGAAAATTGCAATTCTTACCAGAGTTGCAGGAAAAAAAAGAAAAGAGATTGAAATTTTAATTAAAGATACAGGCGTGGGAATTGGTGAGCAGATTATGGGAACCCTCTTTGATCCCTTTTTTACCACAAAAGATGTTGGTAAGGGCACGGGACTTGGACTTTCCATAAGCCATGGAATTGTCCAGGATCACCACGGAAAAATTGATGTATATGATACGGGGCCGGGGGGAACAACTTTCAGGGTGAGACTTCCTGTAATTAGTGCTTGAACGAAAACTCACCCATCTGCCGCGTTGCTGCAAAAACTTGCCAAATTATAGAATCGGGCCTCATGTACTAGAGTACACTCCGGTTTCAAATTTTTTTGCGCCTTGCATATGGGCAAGTTTTCATCCAAGCACGGGTTTTAGGTCAACCACTAATTAAGGTTTGAGGGATTGTTATTCTTAAATAGGGCAATATTTATGGGGCGATTTTATATCCGGGTTTTATTAAATTTTAGGGAAGGTGAAAAATGGAATTTACAATTTTGCTCATGGATGATGAAGCAGAAATATTGGGGTTGCTTTCAAGGGCGCTTCAAAATGAGGGGCATCAGGTCATAACTGCCTGTGATGGTAAAAAAGGTGTAAAAAAATTTCAGACCCATAATCCTGATCTTGTGATTACCGATGTTAAAATGCCTTTTAAAAACGGGTTGGATGTTTTGCGTGAAATCAGACAATTAAATTCCGAAATAGATATAATTATTTTGACCGGACATAGTGATGAAGCCACTGCAATAGAATGTCTTCGTAATGGTGCCTATGATTATCTGACCAAACCTTTGGAAGATATGGAGGTTTTTTTCTCCGCCGTTGACAGGGCGCTTTCCAAGAGACAGCAAAGTCTGGAAAAAAATAAATTAATCAGGCAGCTTGCAGAAATGTCCGTTAGCGATCCCCTCACAGAGCTTTATAATTATCGCCAACTTCAATTGTTTCTGGATGAAGAGATAGACAGATCCCAAAGATATGGCCGGGTGTTTTCCGTGTTCATGATCGATATTGATCATTTTAAATCGGTCAATGATATTTTTGGACATCCCTTTGGAGATTATGTTCTAAAACAGATGGCGATATTATGTTGCAATATTTTT
The DNA here is from genome assembly GCA_024226935.1 of Desulfobacteraceae bacterium. GTDB lineage: Bacteria > Desulfobacterota > Desulfobacteria > Desulfobacterales > Desulfobacteraceae > NBML01. The sequence goes on along the minus strand of JAAELK010000090.1, from coordinate 17,482 downwards.
CGTAAAACTGATCATGTCTGCCGATACGGGGGAGAAGAATTTTTTATCCTTTTACCTGAAACGCCCAGGCAAGAAGCTGTTGTTCCAGGACAAAGACTTGTGGACACCTTGCAAAAGTATATATTTAATTGTGATGGTCAGCAGACTCAAATTACAATCAGTCTGGGTGGTGCATGTTTTCCCGAGCATGCCATAAAAAAAATAGAACTGGTCAGTTTGGCCGATCAAGCCCTTTATACGGCAAAAAAAACAGGCAGGAATAAAATGGTATTTTATACAACCGGTTAATTTCTATTGAATTAAAAATCCTTTAAAATTAACTTTGTGAAAGTTCATTGGCAGAAAATTTCCTTCTATGGCTGGCTTTTCGTCCCCTATGGTCGATTTTTTTTGATAAGACTGGTATCTTTGAAAAAAAACAGGTATAGATTTAATCTATTATAAAAATAGTTCAATTGTTTCAGGAGGATAGAAAAATGAAAAAGGTAGGATTGGTCGGCTGGAGAGGGATGGTGGGATCTGTGCTTATGGAAAGAATGATGGCGGAAAATGATTTTGAAAAATTTACCCCGATTTTTTTTACCACATCCCAGGCTGGCCAGAAAGCGCCAGATGTAGGGGTAGACGCCCCGGCCCTGATTGATGCCCATAATATGGGTGCTCTCATGGAAATGGATATTATCCTTTCCTGTCAGGGAGGATCCTATACCGAGGCTGTGCGTCCCGGGCTTGAAGAAAATAATTGGAAGGGATATTGGATTGATGCAGCTTCCACCCTGCGGATGGATGAAAAAAGTATAATTGTCCTGGACCCGGTCAATAATAACCTTATTGAAGAAGGCCTTGCCCGGGGTATTAAAAATTATATCGGGGGAAATTGCACGGTGTCTCTCATGCTCATGGCCCTGGGCGGCTTGTTTGAAAATGATGTTGTGGAGTGGCTCACCTCCATGACCTACCAGGCCGCATCTGGTGCCGGCGCTAAAAATATGGAAGAACTGGTTTCCCAGATGCGATATATCGGGGACAGGGCTGCCGGCATCCTGGACAATCCGGCAGCAGCTATCCTGGATCTGGACCGGAATGTTACCGATACAATTGGGTCCGATAAATTTCCCGTGGATAATTGGGGTGTACCCCTGGGTGCCAGCCTGATTCCCTGGATTGACCGGGCCATGGATAACGGTCAGACCCGGGAAGAATGGAAGGGGTTGGTGGAGACCAATAAAATTCTGGGTAGATCCGATAATCCTGTGCCCATTGATGGTCAGTGTGTGCGAATCAGTTCCATGCGTTGCCATAGTCAGGCTTTTACCATCAAGTTGAAAAAAAATCTGCCCTTAGATGAGATCAATGCAATGCTGGCGGCTAATAATAATTGGGTCAAGGTGGTACCCAATCTCAAAGAAGAGACCGTTCAAAATCTGACTCCAGCCGCTGTTACCGGCACTCTCACTGTTCCTGTGGGTCGAATTAGAAAAATGAATATGGGGGAAGAATATTTAACTGCTTTTTCCGTGGGAGATCAGCTTCTTTGGGGTGCTGCCGAGCCGTTGCGGCGGATTTTGAATATTATTCTTTAAAAAAAAGAGGGGGGGAAATATGGCAAAAATATTCGGGTGTTCCAATAAAATATTGGAAGTGGACCTGGAAAACAAAAGGGTCAGTGTTTACAAGGTCACGGAAGAGTTGCGGCGTCAATACTTGGGAGCTAAGGGACTTGGATTGAAGTTGCTTTATGATCGTATGACACCCCGGGTGGACCCCTTGGACCCCCAAAATTATATTGCTTTTATGCCTGGAGTTCTCATGGGTACAGGAGCGCCCTGCTCCGGGCGTTTTGAGGCTATTACCAAATCCCCCCTCACGGGAATCATGGTTACTTCTTCTTGTGGTGGTCCCTTTGGTATGTCTTTTAAGACGGCTGGATGGGACGGTTTGATCATCACAGGCAGGGCAGATGTTCCCACATATCTTGATATCACAGACCAGGGGGTTGAATTTAAGGATGCGACTTCTTTTTGGGGAAAGCAGATTCCAGAAGTCCAGTCCGTTCTGGATACAAAAGAATCCAAGTCATTGGTCATTGGACCCGCCGGTGAAAACGGGGTGTTATTTGCCAATCTGGCGGCGGGTCATAGATTTCTGGGCCGGGGTGGTATAGGGGCTGTCATGGGGGCGAAAAATCTCAAGGCTATTGTGGCCACGGGGGGCAGTTTTTCTATCAAGCCCCACGATCCTGTTCAATTCAAAAAATTATGTAAAACCGCCACCCGATATATCAAACGAAATCCCCTGAGTAGCGACCGTTATAGAAATTATGGTACCAGTGCCAATGTAAGTCCTTGTGCCAAGGCGGAGATTTTGCCGGTGAATAATTTCCAGGATGGTCAACATGAAGCGGCTGTCAAGGTGTTTGGAGAAACCATGGCAAGAGATCATGATACCAGTCATCATACCTGTAAACCCTGCACCATTGGTTGTGGTCACAAGGGAATTTTTGCCGGAGAGAAGATGTCTGCTCCTGAATATGAAACCATCGGGCTTTTGGGAACCAGTTTGGGGATTTTTGATCTGGACCGGATTGCTCAATGGAATAGGGTTTGTGGGCGTCTGGGCATTGATACTATCTCTGCCGGTGGTACCCTGGCCTGGGTGATGGAAGCAAGTTCAAAGGGGCTTGTAAAAAGTGATCTTGCCTTTGGCCAGGCTGATGGTGTTGAGCAGGCCCTTGAAGATATGGCCTTTATGAGGGGATTTGGTGCTCAAATGGCCATGGGCACCAGGTTTTTATCTGAAAAATACCATGGTGAAGAATTTGCTATCCATGTTAAAGGGCTTGAGATGGCTGCCTATGATCCCCGGGGATCATTTGGCCAGGGTCTTGCTTATGCCGTTGCTAACAGGGGGGCTTGCCACCTGTCTGCCTATATGGTGGCCCAGGAGGTATATCTGGATCTATTGAAAGCTGATTCCACCTTTGGTAAGGCCAAATGGGTGAAGTTTTTTGAAGATCTGACCTGTTGTATTAACTCTCTTCAGATCTGTCAGTTCACCATGTTTGCTTTTCTTCTGGAGCCGCCTTTGTCCAAATATACCCCCAAACCTTTGCTGGCAATGCTTATGCAATATTTACCAGATCTTGCCATCCAGCTCATTGATGTCTCATTGTACCAGGGACTGTGGAATGCTGCCACCGGTATTCGCCTGTCCAAAAAACAATTTTTACAGGCCGGGGAAAGAATTCATGTTTTGGAGCGATTTATGAATACAAGGGAGGGTATTGATTCCAGGGCTGATGTTTTGCCCCGACGATTGCTGGTCCGGGGGCGGGCATCTGATACTAAAAAAAAGGTGGTTCCCCTTGGGAAAATGAAGGCCCAGTATTATCGGAGGAGAAAATTTGATGAAAGGGGTATTCCCAAAAAAGACCATTTGAAACGCCTGGGAATTTTATAGGGTCTGCCTCTTTTTTGCGGTGTATATAGGAGTCCAGGGGCCGGTTAGCTTGTTTCGAACAGGGATTTTTTGATTATGGCAGGCTGATCTTGAAAGCCAGGCCTTCCTCGGTATTATCGGCACTTATCTGACCTTTGCACCGTTTGACCTGTTTTTTTGTAATGGTCAGTCCAAGGCCAGAACCCGGGGCGCAATTGCCCCGGGTTCTGTAAAAGGGAGTAAATATCATTTTAAGTTCTTTATTGTCCAGGGGGGGGCAGGTATTGGTCACCGTGAAAATCAATCCTTTCTCCGGGACAGGAAGGGAGCGGATCAATATTTTTCCATTTTTACTCGTGTATTTTATGGCATTGTCCAGCAGGTTTGAAAGAATGGATTTGAGAACAGATTTGTCCTGGCTTACCCAGGCCGGGGTGGGGATATCCGGTTCAATCTTAATATTTTTTTGCTGGAGCAGACAATGGTATTGTTTCAGCTCTTTGGTTAAAAAAACTTTAAAATCAAAGCTTTCCAGGGATAGGTCTGATTCCTGGTAATCAATTTTAGACAGTTTGAGCACTTGATCAATCAGGGTATCCAGGCTCTGGATATCGGATTCCATATTTTGGATATATCGGTGGATATCGACTCTGGCTTTCTTTTTATCCAACTTATCTATCTTATCTAAAATCAGTTCCTTGGCCACCTGAATTCTTGTGAGGGGGCTTCGAAGTTCATGGGAAACATTGGCGGTAAGGTCTTTGCTGCCCTGGATCAGTTTTTCTATTTTGTCTGCCATGAAATTAAAGGAATGGCCCAGCTTGGCAATTTCGTCATGGCCGCTGATATTTGTCCGGCAGGACAGGTTCCCATTGGCAAACTCAAGGGCAGATCTATTCAGACGGTTGACCCGGCGGGTAATCCGACCGGCCAGGGGAATGATTAAAAGAGCCACTACTCCTCCGACGGTTAATATCCCTAAAAAGAACAGCCCCTCGGATTGATTTTGATACCGGGGGTCATAATAAAGATGCAGTCGCAATTCATTGTCCCCAACTTTTACAGGGATAATAGCATAGTATTTGGTTCTTTTTCTGATAAAATGGTAGAGGGTGATGCCGTTTTGATGATAAATCCGGCGATGAAATCCTTTTTGGGAAATTTTTACAGAATCTGTAAATGTTTTTATCTGGATTCCCCGGGCAGGATCACTGATCCAGATTTTTATTCCAAATAGTGTGGAAAAGGTGTCCAGCTGCTTTTTAAGGTCTGAATTTTGCTCAAGGGCCAGGAAGGGATGGGCATCTATTTTTTTCTGGATCATTTCTTGGAAAATCTGAAGTTTTGGAAAGGCATTTTTATCAAGATAATCCCGGAAGGTTCTTCCTTCTATGGCAATAAACAGTGCAAGGCTTAAGGCCAGGGTAATAGAAAGGATCCCAAAAAAAGAAAGAAGAATTTTCAGGTATAGACGCCCGGTTATCATGGAAGGTCCACAAACATATAGCCGGTTCCCCATATGGTTTTTATTCGTTTGGGAGAGCCAGGATCCGATTCGATTTTAGCCCGCAATTTACTGATATGGATATCAATACTTCTATCAAAGACTAAAAAATCTTTTCCCTGGGAGAGATTCATGATCTGGTCCCGGCTGAGGACTGTATTTGGGCTTTTCATCAATACCTCCAGTATATTAAATTCTGTGGTGGATAAATCAACGGTTTTTTCGTTGACTTTAATGGTATGGGCTGCCCGGTTTAATATCATGTTATTGCACTGGATGAGAAGGTCGTCCCCTGGATTTTCAGAAGTTTTCAGGCGTCGAAGAATTGCCTTGATTCTGGCCAGAAGCTCTCTTGGGTTAAAGGGTTTGGCCAGGTAGTCATCAGCCCCCAGTTCCAGACCGATGATCTTGTTTGTATCATCCCCTTTGGCCGTTAGCATGATCACAGGAGTGGTATAAATTTGCCGGATATCTTTTAATACCTCAAGTCCGTCTTTGCCCGGAAGCATGATATCCAGGATGATAAGATCCGGAGTCTTTGTTTTTATCTCATCCACGGCATGGATGCCATCGAGTGCATGGGAGATTTTAAAATTGTTTTCTTCCAGATATTCTGCCAGCAGGTGTATTAATTTGATATCATCATCGATTATCAAGATCTTTTGGGTCATGGTACTTTCCTTTTTTTGCCTCCTTTTACAACAAAGTTATATTCTTTTACAAGCTCTCAAAAATTATATTTTCAATTATGGGTTATCAGGGTTTTCGACTTGAACTATTTTTGTAATGATAGTTTATCGGGGGCTGCACCTTTTAACAAAAGCCTTGAAAAGTGGAAGCATCTCATTATCTTTTTGCATTAAAAGCTCCGGGTGCCATTGGATAAGATCCATCGGAAGATTTTTGTGCTGGGCTGCTTCAATTACGCCATCGGGGGCCCTGGCTGTTATGATGAGATCTTTTCCCGGAATTTTAATGGATTGGTGATGCCGGGAATTGATCATTATTTTGTGACCGAAAAGTTTATGGAGCCTGGAGCCCGGGGTAAACTCCACGGGATGGTCCACATCAAAGGAGATGGTCTCCTGGGTGTGCTTTAAGACTGGAGTAGTCAATTGAGTGGCAATATCCTGGAACAGGCTTCCACCCAACGCCACATTGACCAACTGGGCTCCCCGGCAGATGGCAAGTATGGGTTTTTTAGCCTGGATGGCCAGATTCAGTACCGCCATCTGGAAAATATCCAATGCCTTGTCTGTTTTTCCGATCTCCTTGACAGGGGGTTCATTGTAAAATATCGGATCCATGTCAATACCGCCGGGAAATAAAAATCCATGGGCATGGGCAGCCATGGCCGGGATATTCTCTGTTCTTTTTGTAAAGGGGAGAATAAGAGGAACCCCCCCTGCTTTTTCAATGGAAGAGGTATAGGCCGTGGGAATGGTGGTTGTCTGCATTTTAAATCGGTTCAGGTCTGTGTGGGCCACAATGGTAATGAGGGGTTTCATAAAATTTCCTATTCTTTTAAATATTCAAAACAGCCCGAAAAAATCATATCATAATTAAAGCAGGTAGTATGCAGGTGACTCAAAGTTCCCAGGAACTTTCAAAGCTTGCTGAAAACCTCAATAAAATTATTAGTTTTTTTAAGATTTAGAGCCAGAATTTATAAAAATGGTGGACCGGGCCATTACCTTTTCCTGTTTGGTAATCGCCGGCGGCTTTCAGGGTGCCTATAATATAATCCTTGGCATTTTTTACAGCTGTTTTAAGCTCAACTCCCTTGGCCAGATTTGCCGCAATGGCCGAGGACAGAGTGCAGCCGGTGCCGTGGGAATTGGAGGTTTTAATTTTTTTTCCGGAAAATTTTGTTATGGTCTTATTTTCTTCTTGATATAAAAGATCCCGGCTGTCATCTCCCATCAGATGCCCTCCTTTTACAAGAACATTGTTGGATCCAAATCCGGCAAGATCCTTTGCGGCTCTGGCCATATCGTCCTGGTTTTCAACGGGGCGGCCCAGAAGCACCGATGCTTCGGGAAGATTGGGAGTGATAAGGGTGGCCAGGGGAAAGAGGTGTTCTTTTAATGCCCGGACTGCATCGTCCTGGAGCAGTTTGTTCCCGCTTTTTGAAATCATCACCGGGTCCACCACAATATTTGGGCATTTCCAATCTGTCATTTTCCGGGCTACCATCTCGATAACCTCCGGGGAATGAAGCATGCCGATCTTTATTGCATCCACCCCAATATCATCCATGACAGCATCTATCTGTTGCCCTATAAATTCCGGTGGGACCGGGAAAATACCGGTGATTTCCCGGGTGTTCTGGGCGGTGAGGGCGGTGATGGCTGACATACCAAAACAGCCCAGGGCGGAAAATGTTTTCAGATCTGCCTGGATACCTGCGCCGCCGCTGCTGTCTGAACCTGCTATGGTCAATGTTCTGAAATACTTTTTAATCATTGGTTCTCCTGTGAAAGTTTGATTGTTGGGGAAAGTATCATGGGTAAAAAGATTTTGTCAATCATGGGTTCAATGGTGGTCCACCAGGATTTTATTTTTGGAAGAAAAATTGGAAATAAATCTTAAAAATCTTAAATAAAGCCTGCCCTTTTCTGGTTAAAATATGGTAAAAACACCCATTTTAGAATAAAAGTTAACCCCGTTGTAAAGAACAGGGATACATAAAAAACCGGCAGGGATAATCAAACAATGCGAATCATACACACCTCGGACTGGCACCTGGGCCAGCATTTTATGGGAAAAAGCCGGGAGGCTGAACATAGGGCTTTTTTAGACTGGCTGCGTAACTTTATTATCCGGTCCGGGGCAGATGCCTTGGTGGTGGCGGGGGATATCTTTGACACCGGCACCCCGCCAAGCTATGCAAGGGCCATATATAATGATTTTATTGTTTCCCTCCAGAAAACCGGGTGCTCCATGACCGTTATTCTGGGGGGTAACCATGATTCTGCCGCCACCCTGAACGAGGCCAGAGAGCTTCTGGCCTGTTTAAAGACCAGTGTAACAGGAAATATCACCCCCAGCCCCAAAGATCATGTTCTGGTGTTAAAGGATGCCAGGGGTTGTCCCGGTGCTATTGTTTGTACTATCCCCTTTATACGTCCAAAGGATCTTGTTATAAGCATGGCCGGTCAGTCAGGTCAGGATAAAAAACAGGCCCTTGTTGAGGCCATTGCCGATTTTTATAAGGGAGTCTTTGGGGCTGCCTGTGATCTTGGAAAAGAACTTGGCGATAAAAGCTGTTTGCCCATCATTGCCACGGGCCATTTAACCGTTGTTGGTGGGAAGACTTCTGAATCGGTGAGAGATATTTATATTGGCTCATTGGATGCATTCCCCGTGGTCAAATTTCCCCCGGCCGATTATATTGCCCTGGGCCATCTCCACCGGGGGCAAAAAATTAAAGGGGCGGACCATATCAGGTATTCAGGCTCTCCTATTCCCTTGAGCTTTGATGAGGGAAAATCTTTAAAACAGATTCTCCAGGTGGATTTTGATCGGGGGGGGCTTAAAAAAATTGAGGAAGTAGCAATTCCCAGTTTCAGGACACTTGTTTGTATAAAAGGAGATCTGGAACAAATTGAAAATAAAATTAACGAGCTGCCTGATCCTGCCGAAGATAAGTCCCTGTGGCTGGAGGTGGAGGTGGTAACCGATGATTATCTGACCGATCTTGGTAATAGGGTACAAGACATGATTGAAGACAGGCCCATTGAATTGTTGCGTATCCGCAGGAAACGTAAAAGATTTGAACCTGGACTGGTCGACGAGTCAAGGCAAAAACTGGAGGAGCTCAAACCCCATGAGGTTTTTTTGCGGCGTCTGGAATTGGAAGAGGTGGACGATCTTGAAAAGGATCAGCTAATGGGTCTGTTTAAAAATATTCTATCCCAGGTTGAACAAGGAGATCGGTCATGAAGATTCTCAGTCTCCGGTTTAAAAATATCAATTCCCTGAAAGGGGAGTGGAAAATTGATTTTACATCCCCTGAATTTGTGGACCATGGCCTTTTTGCCATTACAGGCCCCACAGGGGCCGGCAAGACCTCCATTTTGGATGCAATTTGTCTGGCCCTTTATCACCAGACTCCCAGATTATCTGTATCTTCGGGCAGTAATGAACTCATGACCCGGCACACAGGAGATTGTCTGGCAGAGGTGGTTTTTTCCGTACAACAAAAAGAATACCGTGCTTTCTGGTCCCAGCGAAGGGCCTATAATAAACCTAATGGTAAGCTTGGGAATCCCCAGGTTGAGTTGGCCCATGGTTCAGGGACCATTATTTCAAGTCAGAGCAAGGATAAACTCAAACAGATCAAAAAGATTACCGGTCTTGATTTTGGCCGGTTTACCAAGTCCATTCTTCTGGCCCAGGGAGGCTTTGCAGCTTTTTTGAATGCCAGTGCCAATGATCGGGCAGAACTTTTGGAAGAGTTGACCGGTACAAAGATTTATGGAGATATTTCCCGCCAGGTTTATCTGCGTATGACAGAAGAGAAAAAACCCCTGGATCTGCTTCTTGCCACAGCCGATGTGGTGGAATTATTGGATAAGCAGACTAAACAGAATCTGGTCCATGAACTTGAAAACCTTGAAGAACTGGAAAAAGAGTGTTTGAAACAGAGGCGGTCCCTGGGGGAACAACAACAATGGCTGTCCCGGAAAATTTTCCTGGAAAAAGAAGCGATTGAGGCTTCAAATGGGATTGAGCAGGCAGTGGAAAAAAGAGAAAAACACCGGGGAAAATTGGAACGGCTTGCCGCTTGCCTGCCCGCCCTTGAGATCAAACCGGTTTTTGATGCCATTGAACGAGCCAAACAGGAACATAGGACTAAAACCCTTGATCTTGAGAGGCTGAAAGCAGATTTGAATGCCCGTCAAAAAGTTCTAACCAGGACCCTGGAGGAGGAAAAAAACTACCGGAAAATGGTGGATGACTGGAAAGAAAACCAGGCCGGGATTGAAACTTTGATCACAGACCATGTTTTGCCCCTGGACAATCAGATTGCAGGATATGGGGAACAAATTTGCGTTTTAAAAAAACAGCAAAAAAGGATCAGTCATCAACTGCAAAAAAATTACCAGGCATCTTCTATCCAAAAAAACCAGCAGAAACGGGCTCAAACTCTCCTGGAAACCTCAATCGCCTATCTTGCCGATAATAAGCTCCATGAAACCCTAGGGGAAAAACTACCTGTCCTTGGGGCATCCTTTGACCAGCGGATTCGTTTGGTGGAAAAAATGGAAGTGATCAATTTAAAAGTCCGGGAAAATAAGGCCCACATCCTTGCCGCTGAGAAAAAGTGTGGTGAATTTTTAAAAACTTTGGAACAGCATGGGGAAGACATAAAGAAGATGACCCGTGAGCTGGCCCGGTTGAATCTTGCAAGGGTTGATATCCTGGGGCAGGAAAACGAAAAGGTCTTGCAAAAACAGCTTGAAAAAATGGTGGACGAAAGTCCCTGGCGTGTGGAACTTAAGGGTGTTTCTCAACAATTTGAAGTTGGAAAATCAGACCGATCCAAACTTGAAAGCCGGTTTAAGGATTTTTCAAGGGATCTGGAAGAACTAAGAAAAAAAGTAAATAAGCTGACTTTGGAAACGGATAGATCCAGGGAGAAGGTGTCTTTTTGTGAAACTATTCTGGCCCAGGAAGAACAAATTTTAAGCCTTTCCAGGCACAGGGACAGGCTGGTAAAAGGAGATGCCTGTCCTTTGTGCGGGTCCTTGGAACATCCGGGCATAGATACCTACAAGGGACTGGATATTTCTGAAAACCGCGCCAGAAAATTAGCTGAAGAAAAAGAGTTAGCAAGATTGATAAAAAAGTTGCAAAAAACCTCCCAGGATATGGGCGGCATCCAGGGACGATTGGTAACCTGTGACCAGCAAAGATCAGCCTTGGAGAAAAAAAATGCTGAATCTCGTAATTTATGGGAAACAACCTGCAAAAAATTGAACCTTGTCATGGATATAGATCATGTGGATGAGATTAAAGCCTGGCTCAATAAAGAAGAAAGTTCTACCAGTGAAATCAAGATAATCCTTTCACAACTGGATAAAAACCAGGATAGAATCAAACTTTTAGAAACCCGATTGCAACGGGCCCGGGAAGATGAAAAAGAACTTTTCCATTCCATGGAAATGAAAGACAAACAAAAAGAGACCCTGGTACAAAAAGCATCAGAGATCCAGGAATCAAGAGGGGAAATAGGTCGGGAGATAAAGGATCTGGAAGAAAAACTGGGACGGATGGTAAAAAATATGGATACCTCTTTGCCGGATGTAAGCCGACAAGCTTCCTGGCTTGAAAGCCATGGTGTACTCTGGGATAAATGGCAAAACACGCAAATCCAGAGAGAACAAGCACAAAAAAAACAGGATAAATTCAAGGCAGATGTCCTGGTTCTCGAAAAGGAAAAGAGTTTGTTTTTGGAACAAAACTCCGAACTTACCGGACAATTGATAGATCAGCAGGCATTGTTGTCCAATTTGAGTAACCGCCGGGAAGAGTTATTTGGTAAAAAAAAGGTCAAAGAAGAAAGGGAAAACCTTATTAAAAAGTTGAATCTGGCTGAATCTTCTCTGGCTATAGCAGAAAGGCAAAAAATTCTTGCCCAGAAAGGGGTGAACCATCTAAGGGGTGGCCTTGATGAATTGGAAAAAACAATTAAGGACTTGGCCCTGTTGGAAAAACAGGTAAAAAAAACCTGGGAAATCACCCTGGGGCAAAGTGCTTTCAAAGACCAGGACTCCTTTCAAAATGCCTTGATCCCAGCCTCCCAACGAAAAGAATTTGAATCCTTAAAAGAAACCCTCCTCAAGGGTGAAAACAGGGCACGCACCCTGGCGGAAAAAACAAAAAAAGAGTTGAAAATACTTCTTGGTTCTCCCTTGACGCAAAATCCCATGGCAACAATTCTTCAGTCCCTTGAGAAAAATCAGGAAGAACTTCAGGCCATTGGTAAACGCCAGGGAGAGATCCACCAGCGTATCCAGGATGATAAGGAAAAACGGGAAAACCAGTCGGCATTGTTTGAAAAAATTGATGTGCAAAGGCAAATTTATGACAAATGGGTGCGGTTGGCCAGTCTGATCGGGTCCAGGGATGGAGATAAGTTCCGGCGCTTTGCCCAGGGGTTAACCCTGGATCATCTGCTCTATCTTGCTAATAAGCGATTAGATCTCCTCTACGGCAGATACCTGCTTAAACGGAGAATGGGTGAAGATTTAAGTCTTGAGGTGGTGGATACCTGGCAGGCCGATGTTGTCCGGGACACTAAAACTTTGTCCGGAGGCGAAAGTTTTATTGTGAGTCTGGCCCTGGCTTTGGGCTTGTCAGACCTGGTCTCCAACCAGATCAGCATCGATTCCCTGTTCTTGGATGAAGGATTTGGCACCCTTGATACCCAGACCCTTGAGATTGCTCTGGATGCCCTGGATACCCTTCACTCAGGCGGAAAAATGATAGGGGTGATCTCCCACGTGGAGGCCCTTAAAGAACGGATTGCCACCAGGATTACCGTGGGAAAAAAGAGTGGGATGGGGATCAGCCGGCTGGATTCACGATTTAGTATTGGAAAATAAAATCTGGAGATTGAAATCTAAAATGAATTTTTCAGGAAAGAAAAACCTGGGTAAATCCTGGATTATCGGGGCGGCATTATTGGCATTGTTTCTAGGGGCATTGGATGCCTTGGTTATGTCTGCTGCCATGCCCACTATTATTACAGAATTGGGTGGACTTCATCTCTATGCCTGGGTTTATTCTGCTTATTTTCTTGCCAGGGCTGTCTCTTTGCCTGTGTTTGGAAAACTTTCCGATCTGTTTGCCGTTAAAAAATTATTTTTATTTTCCATCGGTCTTTTTGTAATTGCCTCCATGGCAGCAGGAGTTTCTCCTTCAATGGGATTTTTGGTTGCAGCCCGGGTTTTTCAGGGTATAGGGGCCGGTGGTATTTTTGCCCTGGTCTATGTGGTGTTGTCCGATGTTTCCTCGCCGGGCCAGCGGGCAAAGACCCTTTCCCTTGGCAGTTTTATATGGGGGATATCAAGTGTTATCGGTCCTACCCTGGGTGGTTTTATAGTGACTTTTTTTTCCTGGCGCTGGATTTTTTTAATGAATCTGCCCCTGGGAATTCTTTCCCTTGTTGGAATTTTTTATTTCTTCGAGGAGTTCAGAGAAAAACCTGCCCAGGTCCATTTGGACTGGGCAGGGGTTACCTGTATGTCTGGATTCATTCTGGGGCTTTTGATTCTTGTGATGGTGGGGGGGCGGGAATTAGCCTGGGATTGCGTCCAGTTTTCTGCCCTGGCATTGGTTACTCTTTTTTTTGGTGCTGGCTTTTATCTGGCGGAAAAAAATGCAAAGGATCCCATTTTGGATTTCAAATTTTTTAAAAATTCCTCCTTTGCCCTTGGTAATATAATCGCCTTTTGTGCCAGTTTTTCTACTTTTGCTTTGTTCGCCTATGTTCCTTTGTTTCTCCAGGGAGCCCTTGGAAAAACCCCGCTCCAGGTGGGATATGTTATGCTCTCCTTGAGCCTTGGTTGGTCTCTTGGCTCTCTTATCATCGGCCGGCTGATGCATATTATTGGTCAGAAAAAAGCTACCCTGGCCGGGGTGTTGCTCATGGTGACCGGCACCGGTCTGACCCTTGGGTTTTCAAGAACAACTTCCATGATCGATTGTTTTTTGATTTTTCAGGTGGTGGGGTTTGGCATGGGCTTTATCACCCTTTCCACCCTGCTTATTGTTCAGGACAGCCTTAATGCCCAGGATCTGGGGGTAGCCACATCTTTTCATCAATTTTCCAGAACCCTGGGGGGTACTATCGGGGTGGGCCTATGCGGGGGATTTGTTACAACCCGGCTCATGAATAATTTGACAGCGGTGGGTAATCAGTTGCCGGAAGCCGTTTTGTCCCGGTTACACCAGGGGGTGGAAAATCTGCTCCAGGCTGAGTTCCACGCCTTGATCCCGCCGGGGGTAGATAAAATTCTTCAGGAAGCCGTGACAAATGGAGTCTATTCAGCCTTTGTGGTTGTATTTGCGATCTCTTTGATCAGCTTGGGACTTGTTGCTTTTTTGCCAAATAAAGTTTTGTAGATACGATTTATCAACCCGGATAGCATCCTTAAAATTTTGCATATAAATATGAACAATTTGTATGTAAAAATATACAATTTGTATATAAAAATGCACACTCTTTATGATGGTTTATATTGGGTTGATTTCTAATTTTTCTTTCTATTTCAGATAGATATAAATTTAAAATTTAAAATTTAAAATTTGGTTCATATTTTGCGTATGGCTTATAGCTTATGTAGATCAGGAAAAGCTGTCTAAACTTCCAGTGATAAAGACAAAGGTAGTTCTAATTTCATATTCCGGTTTTTGAGATAAATTTATGGATAAATCATATTGTGTCGAGGAATTCGCGGATGAATTTATTCTATTAAGATTAGCTATATCTCAAAGTGTCTCTAAATTACCGATAATTAATATTTTTTTGAAGTGTTTTGCTATAAAAAATTTCTTTATATAAACCGGTTTTTTTCATGGGCAGTGGTATTTTAATAATCAAATTGGAGGTTGAATTTATGAGAAATTGTATGAAAACCTTATGCATGATGTTGTGTTATTTGTTTTGCATCTCACTTTTTCAGGTACATGCTGATACCGTTCAACTGGATGGGACCAATGGTTTAAAAGTGGGGCTTTTATCGTCTGATTCCGATAAAATTCAGCTTGAAGTTTTGCTGGGGAACTTTGAAAAATCCTTTGTTGATATCGATGGGGTCTTATATCATCATATAAGTTTGAAACGAGAGCCTCAATTGCTGCAAAAGGGGGCACCCCAACTTCCTAAAATAACGCGAAATTTCGCCATTCCCAACAATGCTAAGATGGAAGTTAAGGTGGTTGACCAGGAGTATGTTGAAATGAGTTTGAAAATCGCTCCTTCAAAAGGTGTTGTTTCCAGGTCAGTTGATATAAATTCCATGGCGTATACATTTTCAGATATTTATAAGACAGATGGCTATTTCCCATCAAAGATTGTAAGTTTGGGAACACCCTATCTGATCAGAAATGTTCGGGGTATTGCTCTGGATCTGTTTCCTTTTGCTTATAATCCGATGACACAGACCCTGAGGGTTTATACAAAAATTGTTGTTGAGATTAACAATGTTGGTTCTGATATTAAAAACAGCCTGGCCCCGGATAAGTCAAATCAATTGAATGAAAATTTTAATACGATTTACAAAAATCATTTTATGAATTTTACATCTTCGCAACTCTCTCCAGTCCTTGATAATGGCAGGATGATTGTGATTTGTCATGATGCTTTTTGTGATGCGGCGCAACCCTATGTGGATTGGAAAAATCAAAAAGGGATTCCGACCACCAAGGTAGCGGTGTCCACCATTGGCAATACCGGTCAATCCATTAAAAATTATATTCAAACGGAATATAACAAAAATGACGGATTGACTTTTGTCCAATTGGTTGGAGATGCTTCCCATGTTTCGCCGTTTTATAATAATAATCAGGCTCAAGATCCGTCATACGCATTGACGGCCGGGGATGATAATTACCCGGATATCCTCATAGGTAGATTTTCTGCGGACAGTGTTGCGGATGTGGAAACACAAGTTGCCCGGACCATATACTATGAAAGGGATATGCCCGCTGCAGATTGGCTTGATAAGGCAACAAATATTGCCTCCGATGAGGGTGCCGGAAACGGAGATGATGGGGAGTCTGATTGGCAGCACGCCCGAAAAATTCGGACAGAACTGCTTAAGACTCACATGGATGCAGTGGATGAGTTGTATGATGGCAGCCAGGGTGGGGAAGATGCTTCAGGAAATCCTACTCCCACTGCTCTGGCCAATGTTTTAAATCAGGGCCGATCCCTTGTTAATTATACGGGCCATGGAGGGGTAACTAACTTTGTGACGAGTGGATTCAGCAATACCGATGTTAATAATTTAACCAATGAAAATAAATTGCCGTTGATTGTAGCCGTTGCCTGTGTAGTAGGTCAGTTTGAAAATACCACAAGTTTTTCCGAGTCCTGGTTAAGGGCCACAAACAATGGTAATCCAACCGGTGCCATCGCTATCTATGCCTCTTCCATTAACCAATCCTGGAAGTCACCCATGAGTGCCCAGGATGAAATTGTAGATCTGATGGTAGCAAAAACATACCAGACCGTTGGGGGGTTGTTATACAACGGGTCCATCAAAATGATATCCGAATATGGTGAAGATGGTGCCAATATGTTCAAAACCTGGCATATTTTTGGGGATGCGTCCTTAAAATTTATCAATACCGGTACAACAAAGCCTATTAATGCAGATTTTAATTTTACAAAAAATAATTTTCAAGTTGATTTCCAGGACACAAGCAGTTCCGACAACACCATTACCCAGTGGGTTTGGGATTTTGGTGATGGAAATAGTTCCACCCAGCAAAATCCATCCCATACATATGCAACGGCAGGTACATATACTGTGTCCCTGGCAGTTACCAATGAAAATAATCTTAGTGAATCGATCTCAAAGGATCTTGTTATAGGGCTTGATTATTGTGGGTCCAGGGGTGTTGATTTTTCCTATGAATGGATTGAAAACGTGACCATGGGAACTTTTTCTAAAACCTCCGATGCTGCTGGATATAGTGATTTTACATCGGAGGTGATATCCCTCAGTAAAACCACGAATAATTTGGTCAGTTTAAAGCCCGGATTTGGAGGATCTACCTATGGGGAATATTGGCGAATTTGGATTGATCTGAACTGGGATGGTGATTTTAATGATACCGGAGAACTAATCTTTGAGCCAAGTGCCAGCAGTCAGACTATAACAGGAAATATCAGTTTGCCTGGTTCTGCTTTGATCGGTACCACTCGAATGAGAGTTTCCATGCAATATGCCAATGCTCCTGCGGTTTGTGGAGATAATGATTATGGAGAGGTTGAGGATTATACTGTTAATATTGAATAGTTAAGGGCCTTTTCATAATTGAACGCCATGAATTTCATCCTGTGATGTTTATGGCGTTCAAAATTTTAATCGTATCAAGCAAAAGGGGTATTAACAATGAAAAGCAAACAAAGTTTTTATTCTAAAATTTTACTTATTGTTACCCTGATTTTTATTTTGTTTTCTTTTATGACAACAAGTTCATGGGCGCAGTTTAGATTTGTTGCCTATGGGGATTCCAGATCCTATGCCGAAGATCATGATACTATTTGCGCCGGTATAAGTTTGGCGGATCCCGAATTAATTATTCACAGTGGTGATTTATGGGATGGCTATAGTTCATCAACCTGGAAAAGTCATTTCACTTCCCGGTCAAATCTTAATACTTTATTAAATAACAATATGATTCTGGTTGCCAGGGGAAATCATGAAACCGAAAGTGAAGTGCTGAATTTTTCGCCGACCATTGTCAGAGATAATAGTATCTCATATTCTTTTTTAGCAGGAAATGTTTTTTTTGTTT
>JAAELK010000089.1 GCA_024226935.1 Desulfobacteraceae bacterium | reverse complement strand
TGTGCCGGAAAAAAAAATCTTTCAAGAAGAAGAAAAGAATATGAAGAAAATTGGTTATTTTTTTAAAAAGGGAAGAAAAAAAAGAAGAAAACGCACTTTCAAGCCAGGAGGATTATTCCATTATCAGATCAAGGCTGACAATAAATTGCCGGGCTTTCAGTTAACCAAGTTCAGGTCGCTGTCAGGGAATTTGATTAAGGATGAAAAACAATGGGAAAAATTGCTGAAATCCCTGAAAATTAAAAGCAAGAATCATATTCGCATTGCCACAGAAGGAGTCCTGGTAGGCAGTATAATCAACCATGGATATAATAAGAATATGGCTATTATCAGTGATGATGCCGGTCAGTTTAATGTTTTCCTTCATGGTCTTTGTTGGGTGCATGCAGAAAGAACCGTTCATAAGCTGATTGGTTTTACGAAAAAACATACC
The DNA here is from genome assembly GCA_024226935.1 of Desulfobacteraceae bacterium. Lineage (GTDB taxonomy): Bacteria > Desulfobacterota > Desulfobacteria > Desulfobacterales > Desulfobacteraceae > NBML01. The sequence goes on along the minus strand of JAAELK010000089.1, from coordinate 2,435 downwards.
GAATTGGGGTAGTGGAAGCGAAGCTGCTCTGAACGGCAAACTGGCATGTAACCTATTAAATTCATAGTAACTGAAATCTTTGAAATCGGCATTATTCATCTTTGGATCTGAATCACCCGTACCAATTCTTCTATAAAGGCATTTTCGAGCACAGGTTTTACAATATAACTGTCAATATCCATGGCAAGTGCCTTATTCATGGTTTTTTGAGTTGCCTCAATCGTAAGCATGATAAACAAGATATCACAGGTCCTAGTATTTGCTTTAACCTGTTCCAAAAAGGTCAGACCATCCATTATGGGCATATACAGATCGGAGATAATTAAATCCACTTTAGTTGAATCAAGGATTTCAAGGGCTTCAAAACCATTCTCCGCCTCCAATACATGGGTAAATCCTTTGTTTATCAAAAATCTTCGAATTAACCGCCGCATGGATCGGCTGTCATCCACCAACAAAATTTTAAGTTCTAAATCGATCTTTCCCATAATACCTCACTTTATAAGATCCTATCATACTTTTTGCCCATCCCCCCTGGTCCTATCGGTTCCGCCCTCAGGAGGACGCCTGCGCTAAAAAAAATATGTTTTTTGTTCCTGGAAGTTCTGACAATCCTAAAAAATACAGGAAACCTTAGAAGTGTGTTAAATCCTATGACAGATTTCACCCAAATGTGCAATTATACCCTATGACGGATTTCATTCCAATGTTTAATTACGCCCAATAACGTATAATGTGAGTCGGGCCGTCCACGTAGTAACGTATAATCAAAGCCGGGAATGTTTCATTAAATCGAGCCGGGGGCTGATCTATTCCGAGCCGATACAATTAACCTCTTATCCACCGACTTTAAAAAAGTTCCATAAGAATTTTTTTAATAATAGGCGGGAAATAAAAATATCTATTATTGGACTGTTCCAAGATTTTTCTTAACCTTATATCTGGATTACTCAATTTATTCCACTCTATGGGCTCTGAAGCAACGAGAATCAGCCCAAGGACATCAACAATAATATGACGCCTTCGACCCTTAATTTTCTTGCCTCCATCATAACCCTTTTCACCTGTCAACTCTGTTGTTTTGAAGATTGACTGTCAAGGATGCCGGCACTGGGCTCAGCTTCCCTGCCAGCCATGATTCTCGTTCGTTGCCGCAGTTTATCATGTATTCTTTTCCAAAAACCATTATTTTTCCAAGCCCGAAAATAATGATAAACCGTTTTGGATGGGGGAAAATCATTTGGGAGCAATTCCCAAGCACATCCAGCACGTAAAATATACAATGTGGCATTGACAATAGCTCTCTTTAAGCGCTCTGTTGGGCGTCTTTGCTTTTTTGGTCTTGGAAAATATTTATAAATAATCAACCATTCACTATCAGTTAGATCAGTCGAATATCCTTGTTTCATTATTTGCTCCCGGCTCTATTTTAACAGCTCAATCTCTCAAAAGCCGCTGTATATAGTCTTTTCAGGAGTTTTTTTTCAACAATGTTTTTCAGACACGCTTATTCTTTTTCACCAAAAATTCTATACAAAAGCTCAGTCATTTGATCCTTTGTATATGGTTTTGGAATGACTCCACAGAAACCGTAGTCTTCATAATTGGCCATGATGGGATCATTGGAATATCCGCTGGATACGACAGCTTTCACTTTTGTATCTATTTTCAATAACTCCAGAATCGTTTTAGCTCCACCCATTCCTCCTGGAACCGTGAGATCGAGAATGACTAAATCAAAAGGATTCCCGGATTGATATGCATCACGGTATAATTCAACTGCCTGGGAGCCATCCGTAGCAGATACGGTATCATAACCCATGCGGCTTATTATTCTGTCAAACATCTTCAAAATTGGTTTCTGATCGTCCATTATTAGGATTTTACCTTTCCCCTTATGTTTGACTTCTGCCTTATCCGCAATTTTTTTGAGAACTATTGAAGCTGCAGGCAGGTAAACATTGAAAATGGTTCCTTTTTCAGTTTCAGAATGTACAGTAATGTGGCCGCCATGTCTTTTAATGATCGAATATGTGGTTGCCAATCCAAGGCCGCTTCCTTTTTGTTTCGTTGTAAAATATGGATCGAATATATTTGGGAGAGATTTTTCTGAGATGCCAACACCTTGATCTTCAACTATAATTTTAATGTATCGTCCAGCAGATATGTGAAGCCAGTTTTCAGTATCAATATTTTCATTCTCTGTTCGGATTTTAATAGTTCCGCCATTCGGCATAGCCTGATTTGCATTTATTACCAGATTGCCTATGACCTGATTGATCTGTCCTTCATCGACCTCACTCAGCCATAGATTCTCCTGTAGTTCAAAGCTGCACTTTGCCTTTGCACCTCTCGTTGAAAATATCGCTGATTCTTTTATTAATTTGTTGATATCCGCAACTTTTTTTATAGGAGCGCCACCTTTGGAAAATGTA
>JAAELK010000088.1 GCA_024226935.1 Desulfobacteraceae bacterium | reverse complement strand
ACACCAGCTTCAAAAGCAACTGCGAGCAATATAGCCAAAACAAGTTGGATAATTGTGCCCCAACCAAAGAAGTAGGTTTGCGCCAATAATCCAGGTAATGCCGCAATCGCCACCCATTTCATTAGATCTGGCGTGCTTCTGCGGCTATGCGCGTGCGGTGAGCTGGCAATAAAAAAGGCCACTACTCTTTCTCCTCAATGTTCTTTTTATTCTGCTCTTGCTGAGCTTTTCTTGCTTTAGCGCGTGCAATAGCGGCAGCGACTGCGGCTTTCTTAGGATCAACCGTTTCGTCTGCTGATTCGGTATCTACTTCTTCCACTTGTGGTTGAGTTTGTTGTGCCTTTTTCGCTTTAGCGCGCGCAATGGCGGCAGCAACCGCAGCTTTCTTCGGGTCAACCGCTTCGTCTGCTGATTCCGTTTCTACTTCTTCCACTTGTGGCTGAGCTTGTTGTGCCTTTTTCGCTTTAGCGCGCGCAATGGCAGCAGCAACTGCGGCTTTTTTCGGATCAACCGCTTCGTCTACTGATTCGGTATCTACTTCTTCAGCTTGTGGTTGCGCTTGTTGTGCCTTTTTGGCTTTGGCACGAGCAATGGCAGCAGCAACTGCAGCTTTCTTAGGATCAACCGTTTGGTCTGCTGATTCGGTATCTACTTCTTCAGCTTGTGGTTGAGCTTGTTGTGCCTTTTTCGCTTTAGCGCGTGCAATGGCTGCAGCAACTGCGGCTTTTTTCGGATCAACCGTTTCGTCTACTGATTCGGTATCTACTTGTTCATCTTGTGGCTCAGCTTGCTGTGCCTTTTTCGCTTTGGCACGAGCAATAGCCGCGGCAACTGCTGCTTTCTTCGGATCAGCCGTTTGGTCTGTTGATTCGGTATCTACTTGTTCAGCTTGTGGCTGAGCTTGCTGCGCCTTTTTCGCTTTAGCACGCGCAATAGCTGCAGCTACAGCGTCTTTTTTGCTGTCTGATCTCGCATCGGGGTTTGTGTCTGATTGTGGTGCTTGCTTGTCCTTGGCTCGAGCTATTGCGGCAGCTACGGCAGCTTTCGTGTTGCCACTGCTTGCTTCCGAGCTTGATTCTGCCTGTTGGGCTTTTT
>JAAELK010000087.1 GCA_024226935.1 Desulfobacteraceae bacterium | reverse complement strand
CTCCATTCTTGTACGGCTAATACAAAAAAATAGGAAAATGGTCATGTCCACTCCTTAATTTCAAGACTTAAAATTTTCATTATAATTCAAAGGCACCGATACTTACTGTTGATGCGAAGTACGCGATATCCTGATGAACCCCCAAACTTATGTTGATCCTGAGGGCTGCATAAAAACTATTGCATGTTCCATTTTTTTAAAATGCGTTGAATCGTTCCATCCTTAAGGCATTGTGTGTATCCATCCTGAAGTTTTTTTAATGTATCAGGTAAGACCCCTTTTTTGCTTACTCCATGGAACACCTCTTCTGTTCCCAGTACAAAGGAATGAATTGTCAGGTCGGCCCATTTCTGATCTATGCCAAATTGGTATTTCATTCCAGAAACAATTTCCAAAAACCCCAGAATCCTTTTATGCAAAGTTTTGCGCATATTCTGTCCCACATCTGCTACCACACTAAAACAACTTTGAAATTCAGGATCATTTTTTATCCGCTTATCAAATTCATCTGAATACGAGATATCCTGCTGAAAGCCAAACTGTTTTTTTTGCTCCTTACATACAGTTACTAAATCATCCAAGGAGGTGATTGGAAGTAAGAGATGATCGCGGTGAACAATCAGCCCCATTCTATCAGTGCGAACAGGTCCGACCCAGTATAAAAATTTCGAACGATCAGGAGTTATATACAGGTTGGTCATGTAATGGAGGTCGCCGTTTTTGAGGTATTTCATGGACCTTGACCAGGGAAGATCTAAAAAATTTGGCTCAAATCCTGCGGCTTTGACGATGCTTTCGGCTAATTCCACACTCAATCCTGTCCAGTTGCCTGCGTCATTTTTAAAATAGTTCGGGGCAAACTCTGCGACTCGAATTTTGATCACATTTTGGGAAGTCGCATACCCGATGTTTAAAACCATAAACATGACAACGAGGCATACTGTTAATTTTGACATGGTTTATTCTCCTTAAAAAAATTGTTTACAGAACAAGTTATTGTAAAATCAAAAGTTTAAGAAATTGTGCAATGTTTTCAGCTAAAGTATAATCGTACCATACTTGCTAAAAAATGAAAATTTTTTTCGCCGAGCGTAACGGCTGACCGGCTCTATGTCGTGCTGCGCTTATGGCAGAAAAACTCGGATTCCCCCTCATTATCGCAATCTACGGAGTAGTTGTCGGAGTTGACACTTATACGCAAATAAAAAATTTTGGAAAACAACGTAGATGGGGCATGGCCGCATTGAGACACGCAAATGTATTATGATTTCTGATATAGGAGTTTCTTGTGTTGGCTCTGTTGGGTCTTTACTGGTATTAAAAATATTGGTATAAGGTATGTTCATTCGTTATTTTTTGTTTATGCTGGTCAAATATCATTCAAATTTACAAGATATACAGATCTGTATAGATACTTGTTTGGCTATTATGGAAATAGAATGTAAAAATTTCTTTTTATTTTGAATTGTTTGCTTAACATGAAGTTAGATCTTCGACTAAGGTTACTTTTATTGTATATAGGGGTAGGCATGAAAAAACTATTTTTGTTTTATTTAATAATATCCATTTTTTCTGTTAGTTATGCTAATGACGAAATCAATATTCGAGTATCGAATTTCCCTCCACAATATTTTAAGGATTCCAATGGAAAGTGGACGGGTTTAGATGTAGAACTTGCAAGAGCGATAGTTTTACAGGCTGGACTAAAACCTGTCTTTGTAGATATGAGCTGGCAAGCTGCTTTAATTCGTCTGAGACATGGTCAAATTCAAATTTTGACCAATGTCAATAGAACCCCTGAAAGAGAAAATAAATACCGATGGATAGGACCGGAGAGGCAAACTAATATGGCATTGATTGTTAAAATGGAACATTCAAATGTGCCAATTAAGGATATTGATGATTTAATTATCATTGCAAGCCAACAAAATAAAAAATTTGGTATTGAAAAAGGTGTTTTTTACTCTAAGGAATTTAATGATAGATTGAAAACTGATGAATTTAACAAATATTTTGAAATTATTAACAAAACTAATCTAAATTTTGAAAAATTGAGATTAGGAAGAATTTTAGGATTTTTCGAAGACAAAGTGTCATTATCCTATAAAATCAGGCATGATCCTGAATTTAGTGACTTAGTGTTGCATGGTTTTCAACTGCATGGTGAACCAGTCTATTTCGCCATAACACCAAAAATCTCTGATGTTTTATTTGAGCGTCTTGAAAATGCATTTCTTAAACTGGAAAACAATGGCTCTTTGGAAAAAATTCGCACCACTGACTGGTAAAATGAGATACGTTTTCAAATCCATCATGGTGTTTGCCCATTCCCCAAAAAGTTTACATAATGACAAATTATCAGACCCAACGACTTTTAAAAACCACAGCCTGGGTCCAGGATCTCCGTTTACAAGCAAATATCATTTCAAAAATATTACAAAAAACGGCTTAATTTGCAGAAAGATAGATCTTCTATTTTCTAAGGTTTTCTGTCTTTTTCGGGGTTGTCAGAGCTTCCAGGAACAAAAAACATATTTTTTTTAGCGCAGGCGTTTTCCTGGGGGTTGTGGAGTAGATAGGACCAGAGGGGATAGGCAAACAAACACGAGCATGGTATTATATTATTGTTTTTCAAATCAGTTTAGCTGCCTCTGGGGCGTAGTGTTGCAGGGGCAGCTTTTAAGCCAAAGAGGTATTAAGCAATGCCAACGAGGATTCAAACCGATTTT
>JAAELK010000086.1 GCA_024226935.1 Desulfobacteraceae bacterium | reverse complement strand
TTCAACAGGGCCTTTGGAAGGAACCAATAACAAAATTAAAACTATGAAAAGGCAGGCCTATGGATATCGTGATTTTGAATTTTTCAAATTGAAGCTTTTTGATCTTCATAGAAAAAAGTACGCGTTAATCGGATGAACCTTCAATTATATGGAAAAGGTCATGACCAAAAGAATCAAAATACTATAGTAACCTTTATTGGTGATAAAAAACATTCATCAAAATCAAAAGGCATTTCTTAAATTCAGACCAGGCAAAAAGTTATGACAACTTGCATATATCAAAATAATTTTTTGCCGGGGAATTGGTTACATATATTTTTTGTATCCTAGAGTGTTTTGGACCCCTGGATACTTTTGACAACCCTGTAATTCCCAAGGCGATATATACTTTTAAATTATGCGCCGGAAAACAACATTAAACCTACCCCAGGACAAAATTGCAAAGAGATTGGACCTGGCCCGGCCATTGCTTCATTACCATTTGTCGAAAATGCCAGCGCTGGCATTTTCGACAAATAGAGATTTAAGCCAGAGCTTTACAGTTACCCAAGTGGCGCAAAAGCATGGCTGGACACAGTTACTTTGTTGAAATATCTTTACAGCTGTTAGAAAAATATGAGATAGTCTCTTTATCTCTTATCCTTTTTTTTTTATTTATCTGGTCGGTATCATTCAAATATATACAGGTCTATCTAATTGCTTGGGCCTTAACGATATTTTATAAACAAAAATAATAAAGAGGAATATTTATGAAAAAAAGAAGTTTGATTGTATTATTGATTATTATTGGATTGTATGGGACATCAACTATATTTGCCGGTGAAAAAGTTCACTGGGGTTATTCAGGCCATGAAGGGCCAGAATACTGGGGAAAGCTGAATCCAAAATTTTCTCTATGTATGGAGGGTAAAAATCAATCTCCAATTAATCTAACTGGAATGATAGAAGGAAAATTATTGCCTATTACTGTTAATTATCAAACAGGTGGTAATGAAATTCTTAATAACGGTAACACTATTCAAGTGAACTATATGCCTGGCAGCACTATAAATGTTAATGGAGATCAATTTGAACTAAAACAATTCCACTTTCATTCACCAAGTGAAAATACAATAGAAGGTGAATCATATCCTATGGAGGCCCATTTTGTACATGCTGACAAAAAAGGAACTCTGGCTGTAATCGCACTCATGTTTAAAAGTGGGGATAAAAATGCAGAGCTTGAGAAAGCCTGGATTCAAATGCCTGAAAAACCTGGTGAAAAAAATGTGCTCCCCAAACACATAGATGCGAATATTCTACTACCTCAAAACCATGACTACTATCGTTTTAACGGTTCTCTTACGACTCCACCATGTTCTGAAGGCGTTTGGTGGTTGGTTATTAAGCAAACTACAACTGCATCTAAAGAACAAATTGAACAATTTTCTCATACAATGCATCATCCTAACAATCGCCCAGTTCAACCAGTAAATGCTCGGATGATTTTAAAATAATATTCGATAAAATATTGAAAAATTCAGAACCCTAAAACATTTCGCCCTGTTTTTTTAAGAATATCGAAATGGGCATTCAAACTCAACAATCATAAACACAATAGTCGCTATCAACAGTTGATAATTCATTAAATATTTTAATGATTGACAACAGATCACTATATCGTTAGATTGGAATATATAGATATAAGAACTATTACCCATGATCATGGATGGAAAAAAATGAAAAAATTTATAAGAGTCATGAAAGCCCTGTCAGACCCCAACCGGGTAAAGATGTTAAAAATTCTTCAAACACAGCCCCTTTGCGTGTGCGAAATAAAAGAAGCACTTAACATTGCCCAATCCACTGCCAGTAAACACTTGAAAATCCTTGAAGATGCTGGACTGGTCAGAAGTTTTAAGGAGGGATTATGGGTTAATTATTCCCTGGCCGACGGCAATGATTCCCCCTATGCATCCAGTATGATAGGAAACTTAAAACATTGGCTCAATCATGACGAGCAGATCAAAAGCTTAAACCAGATTTTGCCAGAAATTAACCGGATAGATATTGTGGGCAAATAATTTAAGCTGCCACGGTGCACAAAAACAAAACATATCGATAAATGACCATATATAACAAATGTTCAGGGGACAAGATGGAATCAAAATCAAACATTGTTAACAAAAAAACCAGGGTCCGGTTTAATTTTATAACCACTTTTTTTTTAGGAGCCGTGGCCATTTATCTCTGGTGGATTATCTACCAGAGGTTGCCAGCTTTTGCCTCCTGGACAACCTATTTTCTCCTGGCTTTAAAAGAAGGCTCCCATTTAGGTGCCTCCCTGGAATTTTTTTTCTACGACACCCCCAAGGTAATGATGCTCTTGTTTCTGGTGGTTTTTGGGGTGGGAATTCTCCGAAGTTTTTTTACACCGGAAAAAACCCGGGCATTTTTATCGGGTAAGAGTGAACTTGCAGGCAATGTACTGGCGGCTCTTCTGGGAATTATAACCCCTTTTTGTTCCTGTTCTGCTGTCCCTTTGTTCATCGGATTCGTAACCGCCGGAGTCCCCCTGGGTGTCACCTTTTCCTTTTTAATCGCAGCTCCAATGGTCAATGAAATTGCCCTGGGACTTCTCTATGGCCTTCTTGGCTGGAAAATCGCAGCTATTTATGCAGGAACCGGTCTTTTTATTGCTGTTTTTGCCGGATGGGTTATCGGTAGGCTCAAGCTTGAAGGGCAGATTGAAGATTGGGTGGGCAAAACCCATGGGGCTGCCATCGAAATGGAGGAAGAAAAACTTTACTTTTCTGACCGGATCATTTATGGATGGGAGGCGGTAAAAGAAATTATCGGCAGAGTATGGATTTATGTAATCCTTGGTATTGCAGTAGGAGCCGGCATCCATGGATTTGTCCCCGAAGGAGTAATGGCTTCCATAATGGGTAAAGACTCCTGGTGGTCTGTACCTTTGTCCATCGTAATCGGAGTCCCCATGTATTCCAATGCCGCTGGCATCATCCCCGTTGTAGAGGCTCTCCTTGGAAAAGGGGCCGCTCTTGGAACCGTCCTGGCATTTATGATGAGTGTGATTGCACTGTCTTTACCCGAGATGGTAATTTTAAGAAAAGTGCTAAAACCCAAACTGATTGCAGTATTTATCACAGTGGTTGCAAGCGGTATTCTTCTGGTGGGATATTTGTTCAATATAATTATTTAAAAGGAATAAATCATGGAAATAAAAGTACTGGGGCCAGGATGCGCCAAATGTAACAAGACTGAAAAATTAATCCGGGAAGTAATTAACGAAACCCTTGCAGATGCCACCGTGGAAAAAATAACCGACATGATGCAGATCGCCTCCCATGGTGTTTTTGCCACCCCATCCGTGATTATTGATAACCAGGTCAAATGCACGGGCAAGGTGCCTAAAAAAGAGGAGATCAAAAAATGGCTTGGTCGTTAAAAAACCAAGTGATATCCCCACATAAAATCTTAAAAAAAAGAGGTTGACCCATGAAATCAATCAAACTAAGACTCTTGCTCTGGTGTACTCTGATAATGCTCTTGTTTCCAATCACCATGGTAATGGCAGAAGATTTTAATCAATTTCCCATCAAAGGAATGGTGACCATGGTAGACCTGGGGGCTAAAAAATGTGTTCCATGCAAAATGATGGCCCCGATTTTAAAAAAACTTGAAACCGCCTACGAAGGGAAAGCCGGCATTGTATTCATTGACGTATGGAAAAACCGAAAACAAGCCCCTCGATTTAAAATCCGTGCCATCCCGACCCAGATCTTTTTTGATAAACAGGGCAAAGAAGTGTTCCGCCATGTGGGATTTTTAGATGAAGAATCTATTATTGAACAACTCAGCAAAATGGGGGTTGAAACACCCAAGTCCATAAGCCAAAATTCATAAAATGCTGGATGCCTTCTTTCTAATGGTAAACCAGTGGATGTCAGGCTCCTCTGTATTGGGCGGGATCGGCTGCTTTATATGGGGACTGATCAGTGTATTGTTCAGTCCCTGTCACCTGGCCTCTATCCCCCTTATTGTGGCCTATATAGGGGGTCAAAAACAAATACCCGATATCCGGGTGGCCTCCCTTTATTCCCTGGTATTTACCCTGGGTCTTTTCATCACCATTGCCATTATTGGAATTTTTTGCGCCCTTCTTGGGCGGATGCTGGGAGATGTGGGAAATTATTGGCAGATACTTATAGGACTGATATTGATCTGGGTGGCCCTGGGCATGCTGGGACTTGAATCCAGTTCCATGTCAGGCCAACTTTTGTACCGGATGAACTTAAGAGGAATCCCGGGGGCATTTGTTCTGGGGCTTGCCTATGGAATTTTATCAGGGTCCTGCACATTCGGCTTTATTGCCCCGATCCTTGCCATCATCACGGTACAAGAGAAAATAGCCACGGGCGTTATATTTATCATTCTATTTGGACTGGGGCATTGTCTTCCCCTGGTAATTGCCGGAAGTTCAATTGCCACAGTACAAAAGCTGTTAGACAACTATTCATGGAATATAGCAGGTCTCTGGTTCAAAAAAATTGCCGGCACCACCATTGGCCTTCTGGGAATTTATTTTATTCTCACACCTTTTTTACTATAACCATATCCTTGATTTAAACCTGGTTCCGCTATATAAAAAAGCCTTTGCAACTACATGATTCCAGTAATTGCACTTAAAATTTATGCTTTGAATAACCGCCATGGACGGACCAGAGATTTTACCCTTGGTTCCACTCATAACAAAGATTGATGTAACGCGGCGCAAGATCTAAGGTATTTGAGCAAATGAACTAAGATTTTTCAGTGATGTCCGGTTAGGTTTTTGCTTGCTGTAAGTTTTTTCGGTCTTTGACAATATTGTCCCCATTGGGATTATCCGGGACCTGATTTTGACCACTAATCAGTTCA
>JAAELK010000085.1 GCA_024226935.1 Desulfobacteraceae bacterium | reverse complement strand
CCATAGATGCAGATCCGGTTACACATCGATGTGATGGTGGGGTCTTTTCAATGAAATCCAGGGGACCAACAATACTCAAGGATACAAAAGCTATTGGAAACGATAATTTGAACGAAAATAAATCCAGATTAATGCAAGAACTAAACCGCTTCGCGGAAATGTCATAATGAGACTTTGACTTTGAAATTATAACCATGTTATTATTATTTTAATATGAAACTACAAAGGAGGTACAAATGCCTTCACGAGAACTTCGGTGGGCAACCCTTTTTTGGAAAAAAGAATTAGGCCCCATGGTTTTTTCTTCTCATGGAATTTGGAGACCTGCTAAAGAGGGGTTTTGTAGAGTCGAATATACCTATCATTGGTATACTCAACCCAATACTCCTCTTACCGGGGGGGCGTATAGGAGACAACTCCAAAATATGGGAACTGCCGTGCCTGTAGATAGTTTTGGCCCGGAAAGTGGTAAAGTGGCTAATATGCTTTTCTTCCCATTGCACCCTTCTCTTTTTCAACACACAAAGAATGTATTTGTACGACAACGCATATTGGGGCATAATCCTAATAATTTGGCGTTATTGATATTCACTGAAGGTAAAGAAACGAAATATTTTTCGTTGGAGGCACTGGATAAAATAATTCTGCCCTCTCTATCTTATCCAAAATCCCAAAGCATACATATGGTGGTCTGTCGAACACTTAAAATGCATCATGTTGTCCCAATAAAAAGAAGGTGGGATACTAAAGTAAATCCAAATCCAAACCCTAAAGCCATCTGGAATAGTATTCCCAAAGAGATGCTTTAATCCTTCATAAATGCCATAGCCTGCAAACAGGCCTTAATCCGGGATCAAATTAATTGATTCTATCAATTTGGTCATTTTATATTTTTGATCCTTACAATTGACATAATTAAGGGTGGCAAGGTAATATACTGACCGTCGTCAGAGTGTTTGCTATTCTCCAATAGTGCCGGGGCCATTCACCCGGCTGCACAATGACAATCCCGGTAGGGGAAACCTTACCGGGATTTTTTTATCTACCATACCGTAAAATCCCTTCCTTCAGGTCGGAGAGGATGTCAATGTACTCAGAATCTACTATTTTAATTGATAGGTTTGTTTTCTTTGAATTATGGTTTCCAATAGTTGGGTGTAATTAAACATTTAGGGGAAATCTGTCATAGGATTTTATCAAATGTCAATACACCCAAAGCTTCACGTCAAAATATCACTTCCCATTTTAAGGCACTTGCAGCTCCAATAATTCTGGAAGTGGGGTTAATTGTCCAAAACCGCAAAATTTCCGACGACCCTATTCAAACCCTTACAGTGCCTGCGTTTGAGGATCAAAATCTATTTCAGAATTCAACAGCTCTTTTTCTATAACTTCTTGAATATTAATGATAATTTAATTTAGAAAAAACTCATATTTTTAGTGGTCTTGATTTGAAAATTCATTGGGCCTTGAAATAAGATTGCGATTACAATTAAAAGAGTAAATTTTTTCATTCTTTTATCTCCTACAGCTTTTTATTGCTAACCTGCTAAACCGGTCGAGCGGTTTAACCAGGTTTATTAAAAATGTTAATATTTCTAGTTCTACTTCTATAATTAAAAACGTGAAACTGTAGTTAGATCCGCTATTCAAGCACTTATTATGTGTATTTTTAATTAAACGATTCAGACATTTCAATTAGGTTACTTTTAAAGCCTGCTTTTTCATATGCCCTAATTGCAACTTGGTTATCTGCATAAACTTCTAAGCTAAAATGAAATATTTGTTGAGACTTACTCCACTCTTTGAGTGAATCGAGTATTAATTTATTAATTCCTTTCCCTCGAAAAGTAGGTTCAACATACATAAACCCCAGATAAGAGTGATAGCTATGCTTCATATATGACTTTGACTTTCGTATTTCCGCATAACCTGAACCAACAATTTTATTATTAATTTCAGCGACAAGAACTTCTGCCTTAGCAGATAAAACGAGCGCCTCCAAATCATAATATGATATTGATTCAGTTTTTAGTTCGTTATCAAATGGTCGCTCTGCTTCGATTATTCGTTGTTCAATTTCAAGCAAAGTGCTCAATTCTTTTAAGTTTGCTCTTCTTATAGCGATGTCTGTCACTTATTACTCCAATTGATACATTAGGTTACACATAACTTGTAAATTTGAATAATATCTGACCAATATAAACAAAAAAACTACTGACCAAAATTTGTATCAATATTTTAAATACGTGTAAAGATTTTTCGGCAGAATAACTATGGTGAAAATCTTAAGCATAATTATCCTATTTCAAACTGCCCAGGGGGTCCAAAATACTCCAGGATACAAAAAATATACTCAACCAATTCCCCGGCAAAAAATTTAATTACGTAAAAGGGGGCTAT
>JAAELK010000084.1 GCA_024226935.1 Desulfobacteraceae bacterium | reverse complement strand
TTTGTCAAATCTACTCATGGTTTTTTCCTTTAATCTGTTATGGGGATAACCGATTAAATTAATACCATGGGTAGATCCTTCAGGCATAGCCTTCTGACGATGACCACGCCCACAGGACGTGGTTTTTAATTTTTAATAAAGTAAAAAATATAATAGTGGGCCTTCCAAAAACTATTACTGGGAAATATTCATAGTTTCTGCAAGAGGCTCCTTATATTATTATTTTTTCTTTACGAATCTCTTGCGGGGTTTTTCCTGTCCAGTGCTGAAAGGCACGTCCAAAAGAATTGGGATCATCAAAACCGATCAAAAACGAAATCTCCGCATTGGACATATTCAAATTTATTAAATAATGACGTGCCAATCCTTCACGGACCTGATTTAACACTTTTTGAAAAGTAGTAGATTCTTTACTTAAACAACGTTGGAGATCCCGCTTACTGACTCCAAGCATATTTGCAACATTGTCAATGGACATTTGTCTGGTTGGCAATAATTTCAATAATGCATTGCGAACCAGATTGATGTGGCTGGCGTCCTCATCCAAATCCACCAGTCTTTGCCGCAAATCAGATTCAAAAAATTTCCGCCAGGGTGCATTCTCTGTGAGAAAAGGACGTTGGGCATCCGCTTTTGAAAAACAGATCCTGTTTGTTTTTCCTTTTCCGGGAATCACTCCAAAAAAATCGATATAAGCTTTGTCGGTCAGTTGGGTTTGAGTCGTCACTGAAATCGGTTTGATTTTTTTTTTAGTTGCCCGGCGAACAAGGTCTGTAAACAAAACAAAATTAACTGCTACCAAAAATGATGGCAATTTTTTTTTTATATCCAGGCATTCAAGCTCAACTATGGTCTCATTCTCATTCTCATAAACATTGAGCAACGTAGGACCGGTAAGTCTTTTATATTGGTTGAGTCGCTCCATGCAGACGTTTAAATTAGGACTGGAAAAAGCCGAAAGCATCCATGGAGTGAACAATTCAACCGGAATGTCTTTCCCTAATATCAATCCACCGCAAGGACTATCGACCACCTCTCCTATGGCACGCCAAATCCGAAAGTACTCTTCGATATTCAAAGACAACGTTTTTCGTGAGAAAATATCCCAGGGTAATTCTGCCTTTTTAACTATCTCAGATAGTACCAGACCCCGATCTTTTAACAGCCCCTTCCAACCCACATCTAACATAAATTGTCTTAGGTCACCCATTCCATTATTATATCAAAAAAACCATTCCATAGAAAGCCCTAAATCCCTGATGACTCCACTATGTTTGCAGCAGTCATTCCCATCTGCTTACCAATTTTAGCCATGGACAAATTGACATATCCCCCATCGATCAGAATAGCCAAAGCTGTATTTAAAATTTTTTCCTTAACCTGGTAAACCTCTTTTTTCGGGCGGGCTGGTCTTGCCATGATGACTCCATTGCTTAATTTAAGAACCATGAATTAATTTAATAAGTCAAGCAAAAACCACTTCTTTTAATAATTTTTCTGTTTGCGCTCTTTTTGTTGCTGCTATCGGTTCTGTTGCAAAAAATAATTGAGGATATAAAATCCCTACAATGGGAAAATATTATGCAGCAAGAGCAAACAGATTATCAATAAATTTAATCTGCTTTTCGATCTCTCCTTTTTTTATTCCCTCAATTTGTCCCTTTCTAATCATGTTCAT
>JAAELK010000083.1 GCA_024226935.1 Desulfobacteraceae bacterium | reverse complement strand
TATACCACGGGGGTTTGGGGGGAAAAGTTCCCCTTTTTTTTACACCCCCCCCCCCCCCCCCCCCTTCAATTAGATGTTGATCGTTTCATTACTAATTCTATGGCTTTAAAATAATCCTTCATGACTTTTACATTGGAGACTTTTGTGTATCGCTCAGTGGTTTTAATTCTTGTGTGTCCAAGCAGATCCTGGATGCTGACCAGATCCATACCGGCGTTCAATAATTGGGTCGCCATCGTTATTCCATCTGATCAGCAAACTGTACGAAAGAACCTCCCTGATTGTTACCACTAATTTGAATTTTGGAGAATGGGCAAAAGTGTTTGGTGATAAAAAGATGACAACGGCACTTTTAGATCGCCTCACACATCATTGTGACATAATTGAAACAGGTAATGAAAGCTGGAGATTAAAGAGTAGAAAATGATATTTTTTTTAATTTTAGGGGGGTCAAAATTGGATGCTGATGGGGGGTCAATTTTGGACGCTGTTTGACACGCCTACATGGGCGATATAGCTTTTAAGAGGGACCAGAGGGGGCATTTGAACAGAAACCTACAGTTCCGATGTAATTTTTTATTGCTTATGGTATTCTTTGCATGTCGTTTGGCATCCTCTGCTATTGTAGTCCGGTTTCAAAGTTTTTATAATTAATTCCATTATTGGCAGACACCATGAAAGTTTTTAAGAGACAAAGGAACAACGAATGAAAGAAGCAGAGGGAAAGACTGTTAATGTTGTAGAAAACACGGAAAAAACAGAAAAGCCTGTATCACAATTAACAACAATAGAAGAGACAATAGAAGAAGAAATGGAGAAAATTGAAAGAGAAGATCACAAGGGAGTAGGCGGCATCCAATGGGATGAAAACCTAGGCGAAAGATTTAAAAACATGGGCGAATTTTATTAAACGAGGGTGTTGTAGAGTTGCACCATAAAATGACTTGATGAAGCCCAAAATTTTCAAAATGTATTGACCTGTTTGAAATTTTGTCAGATTAAATAGCCCATAGGTAAGGGCTTTTTTTATGCAAAAAATAAGGCGGAGAGAGTTGCCGCTCTCATCCGCCTACAAAGGTTCTGTTGCAAAAAAATAATTGAGGATATAAAATCCCTACAATGGGAAAATATTATGCAGCAAGAGCAAACAGATTATCAATAAATTTAATCTGCTTTTCGATCTCTCCTTTTTTTATTCCCTCAATTTGTCCCTTTCTAATCATGTTCAT
>JAAELK010000082.1 GCA_024226935.1 Desulfobacteraceae bacterium | reverse complement strand
CATCGTACATCTCTTCATCTTGCCATGATTCGGCTCTCCAATCTTTTGATGCAAGATGGGCCTCTTCAACGTGTGCCGCCCATTTCCTTAGTCTCTTCGGTATTTTCATCGTCTCGGCCTATATCCAACATTATTTGATTTTATTTCCGGTGTGATCAGACTCATCATAACCGCATCGGCTAAATTGGGACTTTCAATCTTTAACAATCTTTTCATTTCAAGTTTTGTCATTATCTGGATCAATCCATTGCCGTTTGGCTTCCTGGGTATCCTGCAAATTTCTGAACGGAGTTGTTGCAGGTCTTTTATATTTGAGGAAAAAGAAATCATGGTATCCGGGTCAATGTACTGGCCCTTTATTACCGCAAGGTATGTCCGATAGATCCGGTCCCGGAGCATCCAATAGTATTGAGCCCGACGATTCTTAAAAGTTTCGTTGTTGGTTTCCCGTTTTGTTTCCTCTGTGACCAACTTCTCCGGGTCCTCGTAAATCTCATCCGGGTTTTCTACTCCCCAGGACCCTTTGAACATTTGATAATTGCAATGTTTCCCTTTAAGAGAATCCTTGACTTGCCGTTTTAGACTGAGGCCCAACCCGTCACAATCCCAAACAAATTCATCCGCCCGGTGTTCAATGGCAAGATCCGTTGCCCAATCACAGCCTTCATTGACATCACCAAAGGCTTGGCTTGTGACTTCCGTGAAGACCGAACCATGCCGCAAGGCAAAACCCTTGTCATCAGGTCCCAGGTCGGAAGGATCATGAGAGGCAATCTTCGCCCCCCTGGGTTTAAATCCTAATTTTTTATGGGCATCAATACAGGCATCAAACCATTCGGTCTTGATGATGGAGTTTTCAATGGAATCGTTATATTTGCCTTCCCAAACGTGATCATATAAAGCCCGGTCAAGGGTTTCAAAATCGTGTTTTCTTTCTTGCTCCAGGACGGCTGGAAACCATGGGTTATCAGAATGATTAATGACAATGATCAGGTGCATGTCATCTTCGTAATACCCGTCACGATCTAAATATTTTTGGAAAGGAACTATAAATCTTTGGCTAAAAGGGTCAGCACTGGACATCACGTTAGCGGTAAACCAGATTTCTGAATCTTTGACACGGACCGTGGGGGTAAGAATTTTTATCGAGCTGGCGGAAAGGAATTGGGCTTCTTCAATCCAGAAATATTTAAACCCCTGCATTGATTTCACACCGCCAATTGATCTGGCCAGGCCCCTGAATCTAAACTTCCCGCCTCTACCATGATCAATAAAAGATTTTCCAATCGTATACCCAGGAATTTTAAGCCTTTCAATTTCTTCTTCGATCAGCGCATGGACAGAATCTTCAATAGAATTTTGATATTCACGGAAACACCCGACCTTTGCTTTTTCGGTCTGTACTTTCATACTCATGATATCAGCAACTGTGGTACTCTTTGCGCTTCCACGTCCACCGACTATAATCTTGAACCGTTTCGGGATCTGGATTAAAGGTAATAATTTATCAGGTATCTGCATCGTCGGCATGACGCACCACCTTCACTGCTTCAAAAATCCACTTATTATCTTCCTGCTTCCCATCATCCGGCTCAGTATCATCCTTGATATTGAATGCCTGTCTCTCCAGGGCAATCCTTTGCGCTCTGACACCAGCCAGATCCTTCAACGTCTTAGCTTTTTCAGAAACGGTAAGATCCACATCAACGGATGAAATTTTACCCTTAAATGATGCAAATTGCCCCTTTTGCGGCTTGCCTCCCAACTCAATCAAGAAGGCCTCTTCCAACTCCAGCAAAGCCTTAATCTCTGCACGATGCCTCAAAACGATGTTAAACAGCGTGCAATAATGACCCCTTTTTAAGAAAAACAGCGTCGAAAATTGGCCCCCCTGATATAATCCCTTCATGACAAAAATCATGGAGGTCAGGAGGATGTTAATAGTGGAAACGATAGCT
>JAAELK010000081.1 GCA_024226935.1 Desulfobacteraceae bacterium | reverse complement strand
ATTCTTGTACGGCTAATACAAAAAAATAGGAAAATGGTCATGTCCACTCCTTAATTTCAAGACTTAAAATTTTCATTATAATTCAAAGGCACCGATACTTACTGTTGATGCGAAGTACGCGATATCCTGATGAACCATATTAACTCTTTACATGTTTTTTCATTATTGCTACTGATTTGCAGGTTGAATTTTCAAAAGGGATAAAAAATGAATAATATCATATACGATCAATTATTAGCAAAGCAGCGGCGATCAATTAGAAGAGATATTTCTCTTATCTTTTCATTGAAGGGACTTTCTTTTCCAAAAACTTTCGCTGAGGTAGAAGAAATTGGTTATTTTTCTCCGAAGGTTACGATTAACAATAAAGAAATTTATTTAACGAAAGATGGAATAATCGCTTTAAGAAGGATCTGTGATTTTATATCTCAAACTAAGGAATACAAAGATTATCTAAGCTATAACGATATATTTCAAGAAGTAATCGCTGAAATAGAGCGGTGGATGACCGACAAATTGATTCCAGATGAAGCAGAATTTCTTGCACCCCTTGAATTATTGATTTCAAAGAAAATCGACAAATTTACTTTTTTTTGTAGAGTCGATGGTATTTCCATTGAAAAATTTGATAGTTTTATTAAATTTTTGGATCCCCATATTTTTAGAGAGGGATTAGTTCCTGATGCCGTTCAGAAGTGGTTCTGGTGTATTTGGAAAGATCCGTTGAATTTAACAAACTTTTAAGCCGGCGGGTAACAAATTCGATATCATTTTGATGGAACTTTCGAGCCGTAAAGCGAGATATTATTGAAATGTGAATTAAATCCTATGGGGATTTCATCCAAATGTTTAATTACACCCAATTTTCACAAATGCAAAAAATGAGGGTAAAGAGATCGCGCTACGGGTTCATGAAGCCATTGACGAAGCGTATGATGATTGCGTATGTCTCCTCTCTTCGTTTAATCGTATCCGGCGGCGGCATAAGGGCCTTTGCCGGATTTATATACGAGCAGGACTCGCTGAAAGGATAAAACCTCTTCTTTTTCACTATCATAGGCACAGGTCCTGACATCTATGATACCTTGATCGGGTCTGGAGTTGGATTCGCGTTTTTTGAGTATTTCCGAATTTACGGTGAATTGCTCGTTGGGGAAAATTTCTCGACTGATCTTTAAATCTGTCCAGGCCAGATTAGCAACCACGCGTCCAAACGTTCGGGTGGTACAGGACGTAACCCCGCCAAGCAGATAGGATTGAGAAACAGGACAATTCACATCTGCCGGATTGGTCTTTGACGAGGCGTAATATTTATGATAATAGGTGGGGTCAACATATTTAGGATCCCATTCTAGGGAACGCTGGGCGTGCTCCCGAGCTTCTGATGGGCTAATAACCTTAAACGCAGCATGTTCATATAGCTCGCCGGGGATCAAATCTTCATAATAGATCCCCACCGCCTCTTTTAAGGACCCATCCTTTTGTGTAACATAGGCCGAAAATTTTTCATCGCTGAGGTTATAGGCCATTCCCGTCTTGCCGTAATAGGGATGTTCACCAGCTTTATATAAGCCAAGGGTATATCGCAGTCTAATGACGACATCACTATTTTGATTAATACCACGGGTTTCAACGATTAGTTGACCACATTTGTTATCACCACAGCTATCTGTTTCGATGATTTCGCTTTCCGAATACAGAGTATCTCCATTGAACACTGGATGTGTCATGTCAATACTGGAAAAGAAGCTAATGCGATCTTTACGGGCAAAGGTTTTCCAAGTACTGCCTAAGATTTTTTGCAAGGTCATGGTACTGACCCCCAAGCACTGCTTCCATTCGGTTTTTGAGGCATAATTTTGATCATAATGAAGTTGGGCGGAGTTCATTGTGTCCATCGCTTCATCCGCATTATCTTGCTGGCTGATCGTAATCCCCGGGCGATGATGGAATATTTGACCTTTCACAAATTGTTCAAAGTCTATGCCAAAAACTTCCCGGTATGTCTTTTCTTTAATTTTTGCGTAAGCACTAAACATGATACTCTCCTAATGAATTAATCCCATTTTTTTTGCCGATGCCGTCAATCCCTCACGAAAATCGGGATGCGATAGGCTAATAAGAGATTTCGCACGATTAGAATTCGACATGCCGGCCAGATTTACACAACCGTATTCCGTTACAACATAGTGTACGTCCGTGCGGGCCGTCGTCACAATATTGTCAAGTCGAGGCACAATTTTTGATATTTTCCCTGCTTTGGCCGTTGACGCAGCCGCAAGAAAACTTTTCCCCCCTTTGGCCGCACTGGCACCGCGTACAAAATCAACTTGCCCACCCGTGCCGGTGAGCTGTTTCCAATGTATCGATTCCGAGGCAACTTGTCCAAATAAATCAATTTCAATAAAAGAATTGATGGAGATCATGTTATCGATTTGTCTGATAACATTCGGATCATTAACATAGGAAGCAGGATAACACAGCATTGATGGATTATTATCCATCAGGTCATAATATTTCTGGCTGGGCAGCATCGCAACATTAAACACCGTGTGATAACGATGTATATTCTTGTGTTTATTGGTGATATTGCCGTTATTAATTAGGTCAATTTGCGAACTACAAAGAAGTTCGGTATGAATGCCAAGGTCATTTTTATGCTCTAAATATTTGCCGACCGCGTCAGGCACACCCCCAATGCCCAATTGAATACAGGCGCCATCGGAAATAAAATCAAGGATATAACTTGCTATTTTATTATTTTCTTTCATGGCTGGTTTGCTCGATATGAGCAACAAGTCACTATCATGCTCAACCACCGCATCAACATCACGCAAATGGATGATGCCATCGCCAAAGGTTCGCGGGATATTTTTATTCACTTCAACAAGAATATGCTTGGCTTCCCGCGCGGCAGGAATTGAAAAACTTCCATCAAGACCAAAACTGAAATAGCCATGCTTATCCATCGCAGAGACTTGCAACATATGGAGGTCAGGGGGGCCATATTGAGTTAAAAAGCCAGATTCCATATGACTAAAATGGCCTGATACATACTCTGGATATTGAACGACTCCAAGATTTTCCCGCGCGGTTTGTAACAAGGTGCCTATCTCACCCCCGATGAAGGGTAGTATTAAATGAATGGATTTTAACACCTCAGGGTCATTGAAGCCCGCAACCACTTGTGGAGAACTGCGGAACAAATAGGTGTCAACCGGATGCTTAAAAAGCCCTGCTTTAGCGGCATTGGCATAGGCAAGGCTTAGAGCAACCGGTGTTGCAGCATAGCACCCAAAAGTCACAAATTTGAGATCCGATGCAAACTTTCGAATGGCGTCATCGGGATTCATTAATTTACTATGATAGAGTGAGTGAAGATTTTTTTCATTATTTATCATTATCGGACCTCCTCTTATCTCCCTTGGCAGATTGCACCAGATCTAACAAGTCTTGGCATTTTTTTACAACCGGAACATCCAACATTGCCCCCTTGTATTGACAGGCGATTCCACCTGCCTTGGCATAGGTCTCTACAATGGCTTTTGCTTCGTTAATTTCATCTTCAGTAGGAAAAAATATTTCTGCAATAGGGGCTAACTGTGCCGGATGAATGGCGATTTTTGCGCCATAGCCCATTTTCTTGACCAGTTGTGTCTCTTGACGTAAGCCTGCCTCATCCCGAAAATTTAAATAAGGAACATCCCAGGCAGGTTTACTCGCATATCGCGCAGCTTGAACAATTCGTGCTCGGTACGGAAGAGTATCGTTTATATCAAGGGAAATACCAAGATCAGCACACAAATCTGCCCCCCCAAAACCCAACGCAACCACGCTTGAATGTGCTGCTATTTCATGGGCATATTGTAGCCCAAATGCAGTTTCAATTGCGGCAATAAAGGTTGTTTTTTGAGGTCTACCAGTATTTATTAGCTGATCGTATAATTCTATTTCTTGCACATTTTGCACTTTTGGCAGAATAATGCTTGCCACGTGAATTTTAGCATCTGCTAAAGCGGCAATGTCTTTAATGCCAGCCTGTGTGGAGATAGGGTTAATTCGTATGGCCGTTATCATTGGATGGTTGGCGGGAATTTCGCCATGTTCTGTCAAATAATCGAGTAAAGTCTTTCTTGCTTGATCTTTAGCGTCAAACGGCACCGCATCCTCTAAATCGAGAACGACCATATCTGTAGCACGTATTGTGCCGGACTTTTGATAACGTTCAGGCTTGTTAGCTGGTGTAAATAGGAGTGTGCGACATAACGCAGGATTGAGCTTTTTCATATTTTTGCCTCCATTTTTTAATTCTGTATTTATATGCCCTTCTAATGGAGAGGAATAGATACCATCTCTAAACTACTCGGCATTTGAATACAAGGGTTCTGTTGCAAAAAGATTATCATCTCTGATATAAAGACATCCCTGAACAAAAAGTAACCGATAAAGGATGTATAGATCAGGTATGGGGACCATTCGTGCAAAACCCCAAAAAAACCTAAAAGTTTTTACCCTTCCAAATACATGTGAACAAATTTTGAAAAGCCCGATCTGGATTTTTGTTTATTTTTATCATACGATGATACCGTTTCAACAGGCGAATTCGTTCACCCCCGCTGGGATGCATTGCATCACTTTTCCCAAGGGTTTTTTCCAATTCTCTATAATGTGCTTGTACTTGTTTAGACTGCTTTGGATTATGCTTCAAGGTCTGGTGGGTTGCGATCAAATCTGCCAAAAATTCTGATTTATAATACTCAGTGTAGTTCCCGCCTTTTGGTATTTCAGTGCCCAAGCCAAATTGTTTAGCCTGTTCGATTGTAACCACATGAGATGATTCATGGGCGATTGCAAAATACCTCAAGTAAATTGGAAGGTCGGCTACACCCTGGGATATATAGACCATACCTTCTACTGCCCCTCCGTCAATTT
>JAAELK010000080.1 GCA_024226935.1 Desulfobacteraceae bacterium | reverse complement strand
GAAACTAAAGGTCGTGGGAAGCTTGGCGGGCAGCCAGGAAAAATTTGTGTTCCCATCAAAGATATTTGGGTCTTTCCTCTTGATAAAAAGTTTAGAGTTTTGCTTAAATCAACTCATGAATGACTAACCCGAATATTTACGTTTGAACCTTCCAGAAAAAGGAGAATAAATTCATTAAATTTTCAAAGATCGAAAAAAATAAAGGTCAAAATTGAGGCACAAGATATATTGTGACTCAATTTGGTTTTTGACCGCATTGATTGTTTATATGAAACTCCTGATATACCAGGAGTTTCAATTTTTGTTGTGGGCGGAACCAAGGGAAAATCCCTGGTCCGCCCATGGCGGTTATTTTAAAGAGGCCGCTTTTTTGTCCTCTAAAATTTCCCATCTTGTATACAAATCCTGGACCTTTTCTTCTGCTTTTTCAAGTTGGGCACAGATATCGGTCATCAGGGCCGGATCTTTTATTACCTGGGGGGTTTGGATTTTTTCGGTCAGTTCCGATACCTGTTCTTCGGCTTCCAGGATATGTTTTTCGATATGTTCAAGTTCATATTTGTCTTTATATGAAAAGTTTGATTTTTCCCTGGGAGTTCTTTTTTTTGTATCATTTTTTTGCGGGGTTTTTTTGGCCGATTCCAGGCTGTCCTGGCGGCTGGTCAGGATCTGATTAAAATCTTTGTAAAATTGTGCGCCGTTGGCAGGGTCCAGGTATAAAATTTTATGGCAGACCCTGTCCATGAGATAACGGTCATGGGAGACAATGATGACCGCCCCTGCAAATTCTTTTATACTTTGCTCCAGAACTTCCAGGGAAAGAATATCCAGATCGTTGGTGGGCTCATCCAGCAGAAGGATATCACAGGGTTCCAGCATGAGATTGGCGAGGATGATTCTGGCCTTTTCACCGCCGGACAGTCTTTTGATCGGCATATCCAGTTGGTCGGGCAAAAATAAAAAACGTTTCGCCCAGGTAACCACATGAATCGACCGGTCCTTATAATTTACCGAATCTCCTCCGGCGGGATTTAAAGCCTCCCGCAAAGGGATTTCAGGGTTTAACTGGGTCCGGTTCTGATCAAATATGGCAATTCTCAGGTTTTCGGCCCACTTGATGCTCCCTTCATCTGGTTCCATATTTTTTTTGAGAATGGACAGCAGGGTTGACTTGCCGCTGCCGTTTTCTCCAACTACCCCAAGGCAAAAACCAGGGCCCAGTTCAAAGGTGAGATTTGAAAACAGTTCCTTTCCCTGGAATTCTTTTTTCAGGTTGTGGGCCTGGAGCAGTTTGCGGGTTTGTCTTCCCGTTGCAGAAAAATCGATGCCCATTTTGACGGTATGTTTGTTTCGATTTTTTAGTGAAAAAAGCTCAGTGCGAAGTTTTTCGGCCTGGTCAATTCTATATTTTGCCTTGGTGCTTCTGGCTTTGGCACCCTGGCGCAGCCACTGGTCTTCTCTTCGCATTTTGCCGGCAAGGGATATCTGCTTTTTTTGCTGGGCAATGAGAAACTTTTCCCTTTCTTTTTCAAACTTAATATATTGTCCCTGGATTTTAAAATAACCCTGGGTATAATATTTACCGATCTCCATGATATTGGCACAGACATTTTCAAGGAAGGTCCTGTCATGGCTGATTACAATAAAGGAAAAGGGCGCTGTTTGAAGAATTTTTTCCAGCCAGAGAATCCCTGTTATATCCAGATGGTTTGTGGGTTCATCCAGTAAGAGCAGGTCAGGCTTCATGCATAAAGCCCGGGTAATTGCCAGTCTTTTTGTCCACCCACCAGATAGGTTTTTTGCCAGGATAGTTGTATCTACAAATTTACCCTTGCCAAGAGCCTGGTTTACCCTTTTATGCCGTTCCTTGTCGTCGATGGGTTCATCTCTCAGGCTATCGTATAAAATGGTTTCAATGGATTTGTTCGGGTCAAATTTGTCTTCCTGGGCAAGATAAACAAATTTGTCCTTTTGCCGGAGGATCAGTTCTCCGGTATCGGGAGTAGTAATTCCTTTGATGATTTTTAACAGGGTGGATTTACCGCTACCGTTCATGCCGATGAGACCCAGTTGCTCCTTTGCTTTGAAGTCAAGGGTCAGGTCGGAAAAAAGGGTGTCATCCCCATAGGATTTGGATACTTGATTTAAACTGAACAAAACTGACATAATGGATAGTTATCTTTTTTTTATAGGGTTACTTAAGTATTTCTGAGTTGTCTGAAGACTCGTATTATTTTTATCACAAAACTGATGGCAAGGGCGAGGCTTATCAGTATGATGAAACTTGCAGCAAAAAAGGTCATGATAAAATCGAAGGGATTTTTAAAGGTGTAGGCTGCTGTCATGAGGTCAATGCCAAAGACCAGGAAAAAAATTGAGATAATCATCATAAATATTTGAAAGATCCACCAAGTATATTTCATGTATTTTTTTGACTCCGTCCATAGGTGTTAGGGTAATAAAATCCCGTTAA
The DNA here is from genome assembly GCA_024226935.1 of Desulfobacteraceae bacterium. Taxonomy (GTDB): domain Bacteria; phylum Desulfobacterota; class Desulfobacteria; order Desulfobacterales; family Desulfobacteraceae; genus NBML01. The sequence goes on along the minus strand of JAAELK010000080.1, from coordinate 5,758 downwards.
GTTTATAGGGTTCGGTAAGAAAAATCAAATCAAATCAAATCTATATTGATTAATTTCGGGCGTTATTTACATTAATGTAGTACAAGGCAGGAAATGATAATTAGTATGATTGATTGTTTTTGAGGATATTATGAGACTTTTGCTGGTAGAAGATGATGAAAAAATTGCTCGGTTTATAGAAACAGGCCTCAAAGCTTCCGGGTTTGTGGTTGATATTGCCAATAATGGTACTCAAGGATTTGATATGGCTTTTGATGAGCCCTATGATACCTTGATCATTGATATTATGTTGCCGGAACTGGATGGGTTTTCCCTGATTCATAAATTGAGGGTTCATGATAATAATGCCCCCATCATTGTGCTGAGTGCCCGGGGCCGCGTGGATGACAGGATAAAAGGACTTGAGGCGGGAGCGGATGATTATCTGACTAAACCCTTTGCTTTTTCAGAACTTTTGGCCAGGGTCCAGGCATTGATCAGAAGAGCTAGCAATATAACCGATCCCATTTCCCTGGTCTATGGGGATTTGGCCGTGGATCTTGTTAAGCGGCAGGTGAAACGGGGGGATGAAGTAATAGATCTGCAACCCCTCGAATTTTCATTATTGGAATATTTATTGCGCAATAAAGAACGGGTGGTATCAAAAACCATGATCATGGAGCATGTCTGGAATTATAACTTTGATCCCATGACCAATGTGGTGGAAGCCAGGATTTGCAGGCTGCGGGATAAAATAGATAAAGATTATGAGAGCAAATTGATTCATACAGTACGGGGTGCAGGATATGTTCTCAAAACTTGTGATGCCTGACCTGTTCAAGACCATTGCCTTTCGTTTGACACTCTGGTACGCCGGTATTTTTTCCATCTCTTCTTGCGTGGCCTTTGCATTGTTTTATGTTGTGGCTACCCAGACCCTCCAGGGACAGACCGACCTGGATCTGCTTGAAAAAGCAAGGTATTTTTCCACTGTTATTCAACGCAATGGGATCATGGGTGCCAGTAAAATGGCGGTGATAGAAGCCCAGGCAGCCGGAGAAAAGAGAATTTTTTTCAGGCTTCTTTATCCAAATGGGGAGGTGTTTGCATCTTCGCACATGTCCTATTGGAAAGATATTAGCATCGACCATGGGGTTATTAATACTTTATCCCATACAAAGGGGCACGTATTTACTACCTGGCTGATAAAACCCAATGATCAAAAAGCCAGGGTATTGTATAGTTTTGTGGCCAAAAATGTCATTTTGCAAACTGGAATTGCCATGGATTTCCAATCAAAATTTATTCAGGCATTTAAAACGGTTTTCATTGTGTCCATGGGGTTTATCATTATTTTTTCTGCTGTCTCCGGGCTTTTTCTATCAAGAAAGGCCTTGTCCGGTGTCAAGGCCATTATCAGAACGGCAAACAGTATTTCCGGCACCAACCTTGAAAAACGGGTACCCGAGACCGGCAATCAGGACGAGTTGGATCTTTTGGCCCACACCTTTAACCGGATGCTGGACCGGATTGAGGCCCTGATAAAAAGTATCCGTGAAATGAGTGATAATATTGCCCATGATCTTAAAAGTCCCCTTACGAGAATCAGAGGTTTTGCAGAAATAGCCCTGGTGAACATGGATGATCTGGATAATTACAGGGGGATGGCAGCCAATACCATCGAAGAATCGGACCGTCTTTTGGATATGATTAATACCATGCTGGTGATTTCCAGGGCCGAGGCAGGGGAGGGTGAATTTGTTTTTAAAGCTGTGAATCTGTCAGCCATGGTCCGGGAGGCTTGTGATCTTTTTGTGCCTGTGGCAGAAGATAAAAATATCGATTTTACCCATGTGGTGGCAGATCATATTCATACCCTGGCCGATGAAAAAATGTTACAGCGTGCGCTTTCCAATCTTTTGGACAATGCATTTAAATACACCGGGGACAAGGGAATGGTCCATGTTGATCTTCAAGGGGAAGTTGATAATTTTATAAAGATCAGGGTGATCGATACAGGACCTGGAATAGATTCCGGGAGCCTTGAAAGAATATTTGAACGGTTTTACCGGGCAGAATCTTCCAGGACAAGTCCCGGAACAGGTCTGGGGTTAAGCCTTGCTCGTACCATTGTCAGGGAACATAGGGGAGATCTTGTTGTTTCAAGTCAATTGGGCAGGGGTACCGTTTTTTCTATAAAATTACCATATCGTAATATTCAGATCATTTAACAATCATCTTTATGTATTATTATGGCGGTAGTCGTATCAATTTATATGCAATTATAAACCATAAGGAGAACCACCATGAGATGTATGAAACAGATGTTATTGGCAATCATAATAACAGGTTTGCTTGCCATGCCGGCCATGGCCGTCCCAAATCAATCGGTACCGATGATACCGGCCAATTTTTCCAGACTTGCTGAGCAAGCCAGGACGGCAGTGGTCAATATCCAGACTGTAAAAACCATCCAGGGCGGTGGTCGCGTGTTTCAGCACTTTTTTGGATCCCCTTTCGGCGGAAACCAGGATGAATTTCAAAAGTTTTTTTCTCCTTTTGCCACTCCCCAACCCCAATCCCGGAAGGAAAAAAGTCTGGGATCGGGATTTATTATCAGTAAAGATGGATATATTGTCACAAATAATCATGTGATTCAGGATGCAGATCAGGTCAAGGTGATTCTTCAGGATGATAAGGAATATGATGCCAAGGTTATTGGGACCGATGCCATTACCGATCTGGCCTTGATAAAAATTGATGCTAAAAACCTCACACCCTTAAAATTTGGCAGTTCAGTCAAAGCCAAGGTGGGGTCATGGGTGGTTGCCATCGGCAGTCCTTTTGGTCTTGAACAGACTGTGACGGCCGGTATTATAAGTGCAAAGGGTAGGATTATAGGATCCGGACCCTATGATGACTTCATCCAGACCGATGCATCAATTAATCCAGGCAACAGCGGTGGGCCTTTGCTTAACCTTAAGGGAGAGGTTATTGGAATCAATACCGCCATTGTCAGGTCCGGTCAGGGAATTGGATTTGCCATTCCTTCGGATCTTGCCGTGGGTATAATTGACCAGTTGACCAATTCCAAGCATGTTTCCCGGGGATGGATGGGAGTTGCCATCCAGAATATGACCGAGGAACTTGCAAAATACTCCGGGATTAATGGAACAGGTGGAGTTTATGTTGCCAAGGTTTATGAAGGAAATCCCGCCGATAAGGCTGGAATAAAAGCCGGTGACGTCATTACCATGATTAATGGCAAAAAGATTGATAACCCAAGGGATTTGACGATTACCATTGCTAATCTGAAAGTGGATGAAATCGTAAAGATAAAATTGATCCGAAAGGGAAAAGAAAAGACAGTTGAGGTAAAGCTAGGAAAAAGAGCGGATAAGAACCCAGAGGTTTTAGCCCAAATGGATGGATATGATAAATTTGGGTTTATGTTCAAACCCATGGATAATGTTATTTCCCAAAAATTTGGATACCCGGCAGGTATTAAGGGACTCATAGTAACCAAGTTAAAATCCGACAGTCTCGCAGCCAAATCCGGTGTTCGTGTCGGAGATCTGTTGATTGAAGTTAACCATAAAAAAGTTACCACGCCCGATCAATACCATGGTTATTTGGAAAAACTCAAAAAGAAGTCTTTTGTTCAGCTTTTGTTTCGCAGCGGAAACAGTCGTGTTTTTGTGGTCCAGTTTGGAAAAAGATAATTGCTCATCCATGGGCAGTTGATGTCCATGGATACTTAAAAAGGCCGGTGAGCGAAGATGCTCACCGGCCTTTGTTTTAGAAAGCCTTTTGATTCAAGAAACTATTTATTCACCTTTGTAAACAGGGGTGCGTTTTTCGAAGAATGCTGAAACTCCTTCTTTGAAGTCTGCGCTGTTGTACACGACACGACGATTTCCCTGGATCTTTTCAAAATCTTCAGGATTCAGAGGGAATGCCTTGGCAAGTACTCTCATTTCTTCTTTGATAACTGAAATTGAAAGAGGTGCATTTTTCTTTATTACATTAGCCATCTTGAGAGTAACTTCTTCAAGTTGTTCTACGGGAACTGCATGATTGATCATTCCAATCTGTACAGCTCTTTGTGCAGATATCGGTTGGGCTGTGAAAAGGATTTCTTTCATTACAGGAAAGCTTATATTCTGCATGAAATTAAGTACACCCGAAAGATTATATGCAACGCCAAGTTTTGCTGGTGTTATGGCAAAAGTTGATTTGTCAGAAGCTATGAGGATATCACAGCTCATTACAAGTTCACAGCCTCCGCCCCAGACACTGCCTTCCATCATCGCAATTATCGGGTGGGGAAAAAATTGAAGCTCTCTTACCAAACGTCTTAGAGGGTCATTATATGTTAGGGGGTCAATCATTCCTGTGGGAAGTTCTTTTACATCATGCCCCGCCGACCATACTTTAACACCTTCAGGGGCACGAATGATCACAACCCTTGTTTCTTTTGTCTTCAATTGTTTTAGTGCAGCTATTATATCATCAACTAAATGGGTGCTTAAAGCATTTAAATTCTTTTGATCATTTAGTGTAATCGTTCCGATGCCATCGTTGAATGTTTTTTCAACAAGTGCCATAGTTTTTACCTTTTATTAAAAATGTTTGGATGCAAAAACAAAAAAAAAGAAGAAGGAAAATCCTCATCTATTCAATTGCTTGTTTTTAAGGTGAATCAAATACCAGGTTGATCAGGCTACAGTATTTGATGGAATGTGTCAATAAAAACCCAAAATCCACCAGCAATTTTTTTATAGGCCCCACCAACGCAAATTAGGGGGATTTTCTCTGAAATTATAAGGCATACTTGTTGCCTTCATTAAAATCCATGTCTTTTTTTTGCCAAATTTCAATAAATTACGATAAATTTGCTTAAATTCATCGAGGGGCAGTGTTGGTCGCAGCGTGTTTGGAAACGGTTCCTATTTAGTCACTCTTTTTAACATAGAATAGGAAAGAACCGCTTCATCATGGCTCTGTTCAGAGTAATATTTATGTATTGTGTTTTTGTCAATGATCTCTATATCTATCCGTCCGTTATCAATGGTATCCAGGAATATAGCGTTTTTTCCGTCGTGTTTCAGCATGCCGATAAGTTCTTCAACGCCGCTACGCATTTCATTGCCACCAATATCGTGAATTGCCTTCTCTCCGACAGGTAATTTCCAATGGGATCTGGCAAATAAAATATTACCGTCCTGTTTATAGATCTCTAATGTTGCCCCTTTTTTACTTTTACTATATGTGACCCCGGACTTGGGATGATATGATATGCCCTCCCTGGCTCCCTGCCATGTTCCTAAAAGTGATACTTTTTTGGTCTCTTTTGATTCAAGCTTGTTTTGTATACTAAAATCCGGCTATTACAATGCATAAAATAAGAAGTATTTGACTTGTCTTTTTCACGATAATCTCCTTTTGACATTGGTTTACACGAAAAGAATCTGGACTGCCGGTATTGTAAGGTGAAAAATTGCTTTTTGTCAAGTTAATTTAAGGGGTTGGTCTTGGATAGGGCACCTTTTATTGTTGATATATTTGTGGGGATTGAAGCAAAGTAACGGGGGGAGGGAGGCAGAAGGATGAACTGCAATAATTGCAATCGGGGGCGATTTTTTTAGTCTAACGTAGAAACCCTGGCCCTCTGGGCCAGGTCAGAGGGCAGTGGCTTTGCCATCTGTACGGCTCAATGTTACTCAATACTCTAAGTTGTCCCCACAACGAATGAGTAAGGAGTAACGAATGAGCCGAT
>JAAELK010000079.1 GCA_024226935.1 Desulfobacteraceae bacterium | reverse complement strand
GCTTGCACAAATTAGTAAATACGCTAACCGTGCAAGTTATGAAGTACTTGTTCAGCACTCGCCACGTTTATCGCGTGGTTTACCTGAACGTGAAGATTGTTTAGAGCAAGTTTACTGGGATCAGTAATCTCCACTAAAAAATCGAAATATCCAGTTTCTGGGATAAACGCTCAAGAGCCGCTATCCCAGCCACTGAGTTACCATACGAGTTAAGTCTAGGCGCCCACACAGCCACAGTAAATTGATTTGGTAACACAGCTAAAATAGTACCCGATACCCCTGACTTACCCGGCATACCAACACGGTAGCCAAAATCCCCAGCTGCATCGTATAAACCACTGGTAAACAGTAACGAGTTTAACTGCTTATTTTGCCTTGCACTAAGTACTTCATGGCCATTGGCATCTTTACCTTGGTTTGCTAAGTAATTGTAAGCTTTTGCTAATTCTACGCAGTTTAGCTCTATGGCACAGAAGTTAAAGTAAGCCCATAACACATCATCAACTTCATTATTAAAG
>JAAELK010000078.1 GCA_024226935.1 Desulfobacteraceae bacterium | reverse complement strand
TCTTATTGGAAAAGTCAAGTGGATATCCAGGCGGATATCGATGTTTCGAAGCTAATTTTATGGTATAAATGAATGGTGGAGATGACCGGGATCGAACCGATGACCTTCTGCGTGCAAGGTAGGGGCTCGCTTATTTTAAGCAAAAAAATAACATTGTTTTTTGCCAAAACAAAGCTAAAATTGATGCTTTTGCTAATTTAATATTTGCTGTGTTTTTTTAGTTTATTTGTGATTTGTACCACTTTCGTACCACTTTTTAACAAAATATACTTTCGTTTTTCTACACTGATTATCCCCTGCGCCGTAAAACCCTTCCTTTAGGTGGGAGAGGATGTCAAAGCACAAAAATGACTACTTAAGATTGGCTGATAGCTTTTTAGTTTTTGGATCGAAAGAAACACTGCCAAGATTGCCAGAGTAGGACAATTTCAAGCCATCATTACCTTTACCATACATGTTTTCAACGATTTCAGAAACAAAGCCTTTGAAAGCAATTTTGTTGTCTTTGTTAATTCTATCGCACAGAGTTACAGTTTGTTCTTTTGTTAGGTAAGGGGCAATTTCTTCAACAAGTTTCACAGCTTTAGTGAAATTCTTAATCATCTTAATATTTTTTTTGTTAGGGTCAAGTACAGTAACTGCTTTTGCCAGGAATTTTCCTGTTGCTATCGCTTCTTTGCTTGTAATGATGCTTAAGGCTTCTTTGATGAAATTTAAAGTCATTTTCAATATTCCTATCATTTGTATTTCACCTCATATAAAGTATTCATCCCAGTGTGTCGGCAATCGCCATGTACCCAGGTTGGGGTGTCTTTCTCAATGGTTGTCAAACCAACGGCTTTGTAAATCGCAAAATTGTTTCTAATATCGCCTCTAATTTCTTCCGGATCAATATCCGAGATCTTGGCATCTATCGCACACTTAAATTTGTGCTGCGACAGTTTAGCACCTGTTTTTGTTGATGCTGATCGAAAACCACTATTTTCATAGCCATTAGTTAATACGCTGCTTTTGGTCAGTAGATATGTATTGATGAATACTGGCTTTGCAAATCGCTCTCTTAGTAATTGAGCAAAATCTATCATGAACTTAGATATGAACCATTGATTTTTTAATCGTTTGTTGTGATATATTTCAGGTGGAACAAATTCCCAGTCGTAAAAATTTTTTGATACTTTTGCAGACATTTTAATCATCCTCGCTTTTTATTTTTTATCCTGTTAATAGTTAATTTATTAAATTCAAAGATTTCATCCAGATTTTTTTGTAAAGATTCTATTTTTGCTGTTAGAGGGGCTAAAGATAACTGGATATCTTTTTGTACGCTTTCATTGTATTGTTTGATAACTTCTGAGCAGATTGTGTAAATTTGTGAAGAAACTAATATTGGAAGCTCCTCTTTGCTAACATACTTTGACTCTATCCTGATGACGCCAACAATGATTGCAACAAAAGACGCAACCGCCCCACTTAGCCCTAAAATATAATCAGATTCATTCATTTATTTACCCCCCTGTTTTTTTTATAATATTTGATACGCACTGAACTCGCATTCTATACCCTGAACTATCTATAGAATGGGTTACAAGTTTTGATTTCCATTCGCCATTAACACCATCTTGAAAGCTTTCAAGGACAATAACGCCTTCTGCGATAATGTCTAGTCGCCCCGGCAATAAAATCGTTAACTCATTAGCTTCGCTTGTTCTGCGATATAACTCGTTTGTAGCTGCTTCTTTAGCGGATTGTTTATCTTTGTACAAATGTTTTAATCTAAGAATTGGCTCCCCTTCACCAGCTAATTCTTCAATATCAGTAGCAGCAAGTATATCTCTGTATGTAGCAATGACAGTGCCAATGGTTTCTCTATCATCGATTTTAAGCTTATAGGATGTTATTTCCGTAGGCTTGAGAATTGTTTTCGGAATATTAGTATTACTGCCTGCCTTAATGGACTCGGATTCGTTTGTGACTACCAATGTTTCGCCAAATGGCTTGATAATTGCTCCGTATTGTTTGGTGATACGTAATAATAGATTAATGTCAGATTCATTAACCTGGTCGATATGAGGCAATACTTTGTTGCCAATAGATGAAGAGATAGTATATTTAATATGATGTTCAATCGCAATTTTTTTAACCATTTCACCAAGCTTAACGCCCTTTTCCCAAACTCTGGTTTTTTGAGTATATATTGATGCCTTGCCGAACTTATTATTTTTATTGCTGGCTGCATAGGCTTTGATATCTACTACATCAGGCGAGGACTCTATAGTTACTTCGTTAACAGTGAACATCCCCATATATTTCAGATTTCCATTGTAACCGATTTTTATTTTTAGCTTAGCGCCTGTAGAAGGCAATTTAATCCGTTTGCCATTAACATTATTTGAAAGTGTTATCTGACACATGTCAGATTCAAAGCCTACACCATCGGTAATTCTTAATAAAATCAATCTGTCACTTATTAATTCGGTAATATTTTCTTCATTAGCAATTAATTTAATTTCTGGTTTCATTCCCATAGAACTATACTTTCCTCTTTAATTTGCATTTCAATTTCTGGCAATGCAATCAAAACCCCATCGGGTAATATTGCACCTTTACAGGCAAGCCCAGGATTAAAATCTAAAACTTGCTCAAAAAGCCTTCCTTTTAAGGTGCCATAATGTTTTTTAGTGATAGCAGATAGCGTATCGCCATGCTTGCTTCGATAGATGACAGTCATTATTTAAAATCTCCGATAAAAGATTCAACAATTCCAGTTTGAATTACCTTTCTAAGCCCACCATATTTTTTTATCTGTATTATAAATTTTTGCTTTCTAGGCATACCTTGACCAAAAAAAGCATCAACAAATTCCTCTATCCTTTCAATAACCCATAGCCCATGAACAAAGCCCCTGCCGTCAACCAAAATTAAGGGGTTGCCTTTGCTGGCTATTGCTCTCAGAATATCCAGTTGACCTAATCCACCTTTAAAATGAGGGTAAATTGTGCCTGTGAGCGTGACAGTGGTGGGAGCTTCCCCGGTAAATTGTAATACATCCTGGCCATTAATAATTTCTTGATTTTTCCATCGGTACTCAACGCTCTTTGTTAATTGCTGATATGTTGCAGTATCAATCGAAAAAATGTATGTTCCTAAAACCATCATAATGTCCTGCATCAATACGCTCCGTCAAACAATGCAGATCGTTGAGCCTGCCCGATTTTTTCTTCAAGCATTCTAAATGCTGTCTCTGCTATTTCTTTTGCACTTTGACCAGGTGCAGCATTTACAACAAAGTTAAAAACATTATTGTTTTTTTTGTTTAATAACTGGTTATTTTTTACCTGCTCTGCAGCGCTGTTTTTTGTATTTTTTGATTCATTTTTTGAGGAATCAACAGAATTTACAGCCTTATTTTCCTTTACTCCAAAAATTCGCCCAACTGATCTAAGCGTGCCCCCTATTTTTTCCAGCTTAGTTCCAGCCCAGTTTATTATTGGTTCAATTTTCTTCTTTCCAAATTGAAACACGGTAATTAATTTCTTCCAGGCTGATGATAACTTTTCAAAAGGATTAAAATTAAATTTTGAAGATATGAATGTAGCTATATTTTTAAAGAAACTCTTAACAGGCTGCCATTTTTTTACTATCAAACCAAGTGGCACAAGACTGAAAACAGATGTCATTATTTTTTTGATTTTGCTAAAAACCGGATCTATTTTTTTCCACACAGAATTTAAATACGGCTTGATTTTGCTCCAATTTGCAATAATTAATGTAGCACCTAAAGCAATGCCCGCCACCAATGCGCCGATTGGATTTGCTGCTATTACTGTTGTTAAAAGCTTGAAACCAGTAATAACCAGAGGAATAGCACGACTCGCCACCGAAATGAAGGCAGTTTGTGCCATACCTAAGCCACCACATGTCAATAATGTTGCAGCCTTCATTCTTATTAATGCGCCTGCAGCAAGAAGAATTCCACCTTTCACAAAAGTAAATGCATAGCCCGTAGCTATTGCAGCAACTTTCAAGGCCACCATTGAAGCCGTTCCTATTACAACAACCTTGGTAACTTGGGGATATTTAGCTGCACATGATTCTAAAGCTGAACCTAGTTTTGTTAATACTTTAAATATATCTATTGTAGCTGGAAGCAAGACATTTCCTATTGTAATTCCCACGCTTTCAGCAACAGAACCTAATTTAACCCATTGTCCAGATACATTATCATTTTGTTCTTTTGCTACTCTGGCAGCACTACCAGCCTCAAGAAGGGATTTAGCATATGTTTTGATGTTTCCGGCACCAGCCTGCCCCAGCAAAATAGTTGCTGCACTTGCTGCCTCAATTCCAAAAATGGTACTAACAATTTCTGCTTTTGCAGCACTGCCAAATTTCGACATAGATAAATTCAAATCAGCTAAAATATCTGGTATTGATCTTATGTTACCGTCAGCATTTTTAGTTTTGACCTTTAGCTGATCAATGATTTTTCCGGCTTCTTTTGATGGTGCTGCTAAACGGCTTAACATAGCCCTTAAAGCTGTACCGGCTTTTGACCCCTGTATTCCTGCGTCGCCAAGTTTGCCAACCATCGCTGCTGTTTGTTCAATAGATACATTCAGGGATTGCGCTACAGGCGCAATATAACTCATAGACAGGCCTAGCATTTCTAAAGTGGTATTGCTGGATGTAAAGGTATTTACAAGTATATCTCCAACTTTCCCCATGTCTTTTGCCTTGAGTTTAAATCCTGCAATGATATTAGATGCAATATCAGTGGTTCTTCCTAACTTTGTTCGTGCTGCAGCTGCTAAATTAAGCATCCCTGGCATAGAATCAATTATTTTTTTTGTATTGAACCCGGCAATCGCTAAAAATTGCATTCCGTTGGCTACTTGCGAAGCACTAAAAGTAGTTGCAGCACCTAGAGCCCTTGCAGTTTCCTTTAATGCTTTTAGCTGTGCCTGGCTCGCCCTGGCAACAGCCCCAACTCTCGCCATTGATTTTTCAAAGGCGATGGCTTTTTTTACTGGAAAGGAAATAGTGGCCCCCAGTGCAACCATATCAATTAATTGGGATCGATACTTTGATCTATTCCTAAGATTTATTTCAGTTTGTGTCTGGATTTTATTAAGTTGCCCCTGTACAGTTCTGAGGCGTGTTAACTGAGCGCCAAGCTTTTGATATTCTGATTTAAGGCCAGAAACATCACGCCCAAGCCTTGTATATTCTGAAATAGAACTAGAGAGTTCTTTCTGGCGATTTTTAATAACTTTTATTTCAGTTGAGACACGTCGCATTTCACTAGACGTAGACCTGAACGCACGGCCAAGAGTGCTTGATACTGCCCCCCCGATAGTAACTACGGCACTAAATCGCTTGCTTGCCATGCTCAATAACACCTTTCCCCCAAAACAGAAACTCAGTCATAGACATAGCTAAAATATCCTTGAGGCTCCAACCTGTATACTTAGCTATGTTTAAAACACCTGTTCTAATATCTTCTTTACTGATTATTCCGACGTAAAAAAAAGGAAAGCTTTTTGCAGTTTGTGGTAATCTTGCAGCGTGAGCTGTTTAATGTCATCCGGTGCAACATCACATAAATTTGCAAACAACATTACTTCTTTCATAGCATCACTACCACTATAGGCATCAGCTGCTAACTGGTCTGCTACTTTAGGCTCTCGCATTTGTAAACAATTTACATCTATACCGTTTACCATTATTTTTTTTGATAGCTGAATGTTTTGTATATTAGTATTGTTTTTCATATTCCTAAAGCTCCTCTAATTTCTGATAAGGCATCAAGGCCATTGATTGTTCTAACCATATTTTCAATATCGATTTCGTGAATAATTTTGCCGTCAAATTCTTCTTTATAATAATTCAAATCCATTGCGACCTTGATTGGCGCAATCTGTCCAGCTTTCCATGTTCCTCGGTCAAGCTGTTTAATTTGACCTCGCATAGTGTGTATTACAGCTTTAACAGTTCCGTCATTGGACTGTATGGCACCCCTGGCCACAAAAGGGATATTCTGCCCTCGCTCTATTCCCCAAAGAGTCAACACATCATCATCATACGATACTAATGAAAAACTAGTTTCCAGCTTTTCCAACCCCATAGTAATGGGAACGCTTGAGTCTAGCCCCCCAGGCCGAAAATCTTCGGTTTGCAAAGTTAAGACTGGTGGCACGTATTCTTCAATTTGACCGGCAAACCCTTTACCATCAACAAATAAATTAAAATTTTTTAAAACATTTTTAACACTCACTATACAAATACCTCCTTAATATAATCATTAACCAGTTGAGACCTGAAAACGATATGTTCTGCTGGATATGGGGGCGTAAAGTCAAAATTAAAATACACCTTCCCAGCTTGAACATTGGCTGGTGTGTTTAAGTCCTGGTCTGCCCAGCATTCACCACCCAGTAAAGCGCCTTTTGAAACCAGCGATCTTATATAGGCATTTACGCCTTCTACCACATCCTGGACGTAAGTTTTAGTAATGTTACGATCTACCGCCCACAAATGATTTCTTAACAAGCTGTCATACAAAACATCTGCGGTTCTTCTTACAGACAAAAACGCCCATTTTGTGTCACTGGACAATGTGCGGTTACCCCATAATCTATATCCATCTTGTCTTATGATTGTTGCAATTTTGTTTTCATTTAGTAAATTAGCTCTGCTGTTAGCATCTCCAAGTGTAAAATCCACAGCCCTGGCTGTGCCAACAATCCCATTAATGTTATTATTGGAAGGGCTCCACCAAAACCCTTTTTCATTATCTGTCTTAGCAATTAGACCAGCTATGCGAGCAGAGGCTGGTTCTGGAGCTGGAACCCCAGACGAATTAATCGCCAGTACCCAGGGATCAGCGACAAAAACTCTTGAGCTATCAAAATCTCTTGCATAATCTATAGCTTCTTGATCTGTAGAATTGGGCCCATCTGCAATAATAACAGCTTTGAGTCTTTCAGCTATTCCAATCAACTCACTCACAACAGCATTTGCAGCGTTTGCAGTCCGCTGATGGGTAAAACCTGGTACACAAATAATCCTTGGGGATACACCGAGTACTGATTCTGAACCTAACAGGGCATGAACGCCCAGATACTGCCCGGACTGTGCATCTACTCCACCTAATATATTCGTTAATGTTTCAGTGTCATTAACTACCTTAGCAACACGAACAACTACAACTAAGGCTCCAGTCTGGTCAAAGATACCATTTAAAGCTTTATAAAGAGATCCTTGCCCTAGATTTTCAGGGTCTAACTTTGCAACCTGGCTGCGAGAAGATACTAAAACAGGCATATTTAAAGGAAATTTTTCCGCATCTGCACCCGGTGCAGTTCCTACAACACCAATGACTGATGACTTGGCTGTTTGAATTGGACGGGAGCCCGTATCAATATTCAAAACTTCTATTCCATGTAAAAATTGTTCTGGCATTCTTTTCTCCTTCGTTAAATCTTATTAAGTTTTTGGTGTCGTTTCTACTGGTGGTATTTCCGGTTTTTAAAATTAACTATTTTCCAATGCTTCAACACGTGCAGACATTTCTTGAATAGCCTTGATAAGGATACTGATAAGCTCCGTGTAACGCATACCAAACCGATCTGATTCCTGATCATGGATAATAGGCGCAAAATCCTTAAAATCAATATTTCTAGCATCAAGAACATCTTTAACTTCTTGAGCGATAAGGCCAAAATGAGTACGCTGGAATGACTGTTCAGGAGCGACTTCCACTTCCCTCTCTTCCATAACAGGGATCTTATGCAGTATCTTGTCACCATTGCTATCAATGAGTGGGTTGCCGTTTTCATCGTGCAGTACATGTTCTTCAAAAACAGGTTCTTCAACTTCTTCGGTTACAGAAACTGTCCTGCAGACATACTTTCCTTCGACCATGGCTATTTCTTTTCTTTCCTGGTTCCGGGTTACAAGCTGTGTTTTTTGGACTTGCCTGGTTTCTACAGTCGCTTCCTGCTTTTTCCATTTATACTGAACGGCTCTAAGTGCATTAACAAAATCCAGGCCAAGCGCACAGTTTTGAATGTTAGACTTTAAGCGTTCATCTGAGGTTTGAATAGCTCCGTTTGAAGCGTATATATCAGAAAAGCGTTTTGAAGAGGTTCCTAATATAAGACCGTTATCCGCTGCAGGATATAAATCACTCCAGTTAAGACATAGCCGATCAATATTCTGGCGACTATTGTCTTTAGTAGTTTTGAATACTAATGTGGTTTTTAAAGAATCAAGTGCCACATCCATGCTCCTGGCAACTATAGATCCTCCTGTCCTTTGTCCATGGTGCACATCGCTGCCCTTAAATACAATTTCTGCATAATCTGTATTGTCTGGGGTTGGTGAAGTTCCGTATGAACTCATCGTTAAATGTCCAACGCTATCGGGATTTGAGATTGTAAGCGCACCTTTTCTTATATGGGTTATTTTATCGATAGCATCAGTTATGGTATCGCCTACATATTCCTGCGTCGCTGTGGCTATTGCAGGATTAACAATAAGTACAACTGATTCAGAACGGCTTACATTTATATATAGTTTAATTACCATATCCCGGACAGAGCCTTCCTGTGCTACAGGCTTATATGTATCTGGAAAACTGGCAACAGCAATCAGGTCCTTGTCACTATCATAAAGGCCTACTTCTCTTACTGTAAAACCGCCATCTGCAGCTGGAACAATCATTTCTGCTATTACATTACTGGGATTGTGTGGATCAACTATTAACTGGTTTAAATCTTTACTATAAACTTGATTGACTAGGCTTGTTTGTGCTGGATCAGGAGCAGTTGGCGATCCGTTACCATCTCCTAAAACCATTTGAGAGATATTAACCCTTGTTAAATGGGTTAACGCACTTGAAACCTTATGTAAACCTTTGTTAGTTAGAATTGAATAATATAATTGATTAGACATTGTTTTACCTCCATGTTTTTTGTTGTAGATATTGTTTATAGCATCCCCTGATATGCAGAGATACTAACGCTGTCACCAGCAGTAGCAGCACTCGATACGTGCACTTTGTTATTCATATCTCCCTGGTACACAAAGACACTAACGCTGTCACCTGCAGTAGCAGCACTCGATACGTGCAAACTCATAATATCCTGATATGCAAAGATACTAACGCTGTCACCACCGACAGCAACAATGGACAGGTTCAGATTATTATTAAAATCTCTTGTCAGAGTTATGGCTGACAGGTGACTTCTTGCATTTTTGGTTTTTTCAATGATTTGATTGATGCTGTTCCAACTTTTCTCTGTCATCGTTTCATTAGCGGATGATAATAGTAACCGGAAAGTGTAAGGACCTGTCGGAACATCTTCCTGGAACCATTCAATAATATTAAAGTTATGCCCCAGGCTTTGCAGTGCTTGTTTCATAGCGCCTGATGTTCCCTTTTTTTTGTGTGTAGGGATAGCATTTTTTATATAGTTGCGCTTTTGTGTGCTGCTCCAGCCAGTTGACCATGTTTCTACCCCGAAGGCCCAAGCCAGCCACGGCAAGAAATTCTCCGGGCAATGGTATATATCCCATAATTTATTATTTTCAACCTGGATATCAGACGACCTTAATAAGGTTGCTTCAATGTCTTTTTCCTGAGAGGTTGCGTTTTCTGGAAGTAAGCTGCTCATCTTATTTTTCAACCGTTATTATAGTGTTTGTACAATATGGAGCTTCATCATTATTGACTAATACATCATCAACAGGGGCTGTTAAATGTACATTTTGAACACCGGACACGTGCAAAGCTGCGTATATCCCTGATTTAGTAACAGGTCTGCCAATTAAATGTGCTGAATCTACATATGTCTGTATTTCATTTTGTGCATTTTGCAAAACAATATCAGTGTCAGGCCCATCGAGAATTCTCAAAGAGGCTTCAACGGTATATTTGACTATGTTTGCTGACTGTACTATTACCTGGTCAGTTAGTGGTCGTACATCATCATCGAGAGCAGCCTGAACAATATCTCGCAACCCCTGGTCTGCTTTACCGTCATCAAGCCTGGAAAGCACAGAGACTACAACTATACCTGGGCTGGGGCTGGCTACGCCAATGTCTTTGATGTCAGGGTCTGCACCAAGCGCATAATATACATACGCACTTTTAGAACCTGCCACACTGTAAGCAGCAAAAGAAAGCTGGATACGTTTTTTCAATTCTATATCAGACTCAAAAACGGGTTCTATTGGTGGAATAGATTTACTATTTCCTTCGTTAATAATCAAACGCTCTACATTAAAATTTGCTGCTAAATTATCCAGGTCTGTGCCACTGGCATATGCCAGCATAACAGCTTTTGCAGATTCGTTAATTCTTTGTCTAAGCAAAACTTCCCGATAAGCAGCAACTTCCAGTATTTTGTATGCTGGATCGGACTCAACTAACTCTGTAAATTCAGGGCTTCTTAATTTCAAGTCTGTGATAAGAGAATCAAAAATGGTTTCAAAGTTTAATTCTTCTAAAATTTTAGGAGAAGGTAATTTTGACAGATCAACTATAGATAATGCTTTTTCCATCATAAACTAACCTCTATTCCTTCGGATGTAATTTTCTGTCCACTGGCCAAATAGTTGAAAGTCAAATCAAATGTCCATTGTCCAGGCTTTTTAATAGATGCCTGAATCTTCAAAATCTCAATCCTTGGCTCCCAAACAAATAAAGCCTCTGCAATGGCTGCATAAATCAAAATTGTTGTTACTTGATTAATTGGCGCATCAATAAAGTCATAAATTCTACTTCCATAGTTTTTTCTCATTATTCGACTGCCTATTCTTGTGCTTAAAATATCTTCGATAGATTGCTCCAGGCAAGGAATCCCTGATATTGCTTTGCCAGTTCTTCGATTCATTCCAGTCATTACTGTGGCACTCCCGTAATGCCTCCACCGTTTAGCACCCCACTATGAACGTGTTTTGCAAGAGATATTCCATTGGCCGTAACGCTGCCTGCGTTCAATTCGCCATTAACCGTCAGGTTTCCTTCAATTAATATAGAAGGTGATTCAAGACGAATGCTTCCTTTGGCCTTAACCTCAACATCACCAGTACAATTAATAGAAGCCTTATGTTTTTCTTTGTCATATTCTATTATTGTTCCATCTGAATATGTTGTACGATGAACCATTGTAGAGTCTGCATTTGCCGGGTTGGCACTGGAATATATAGACGGGATTATAACGCCAATAGACAACTCACCGGATGGCGACAAAATAACTACCTGCTCCCCAATGACAGGTGCCCACCATTGAATATCATCACCAGCACGACAACTTATCCAGGGCAGCCAGTCAGTAACGATTTCAGAAAACTTAACCTTTGCCCTGGCGCTGCCTGCATCTATTTCACATATTACGCCTAACCGGACAAGGTTTGCCAATCTTCTGTTAATATCTGAGATAATAAAATCTAAGTTCTTCATACAAAATATTTTTCCTTAAATAATAGGCTTGTGTTTTTTTTCTTGATTTTCAAGGTAAGAGATTGACGGCACTTCTGTGGGAACAGCACCGTCATTTGTCCAGATAGATTGACCGAAAAGAATAGTGTGTGACCATTCAACACGCCATACTTCATAATGGTCTAACTCAGGATTAAAAGCATCAGGAAAACAGCCAGTAATCTCAGCACAACTTATTGGCAAACCCCAGTTTTGTAATTTTATGAACGCTGCCATTGATGTAACCAATTTTCTAATTGCCCTCTTAGCTGATTCTGTTCTAAATCCCATTATGATGTTTGCTTCCCAGCGTGTAATTAATGATAGCTGATCAGTTCCGGGGTCAGAGTCTGATGCTATACATTCTGTTAATTCAACAAGACATGCTGGCGTTTTAATCCTCTTGCAGTCATCTTGATAATCACTCACTGTTTGAATATCTTTGAACTTTGTCTTAATCCCCTGGATGATTGCAGAGTGAACAACGTCTAAATCTATTTGCCTGCTGATGTCCACCATTTTAGATTCCTTTCGAATGTCTTGAAAAATACCGACTTAAATTCACGGCTTGCTAACAAACGATTGTCAATAAATTGTATAGATTCCTTGTAGATACCAACGCTTTGCTTATCGATAGGCAACCTTTTTTTACCCCTTCTTTTAAAAACATTTAATCTCCTGTTTTTACCCATAGATATGAAACCACCGTTAACAGTTATTCCCCTCGCTTTAATGCCTGATGCTGTTTTTTTAGGATTCAATGACATTAAAGAAATTGGATTCAGGCCAAACCATATTTTTTTTTCATTTGATCCTTTGCCTCTACTTGACTTCAATGTGTGGATTCGTTTTCTCAATACTTTTTGTGGGATATCCAGCTTTTTTGATATGCCTGCTGCTGACTTAGTTTTAAGCCAGCCAGCCATTCGATTTGCTGTTGACCTCAATGCACGATCTACTTCTTTAGGGGTTGCTGACAAGTCAAGTGCAAGCTGTTGTAAATCGCCTGTATCAACATCGATATCTAAAAACCTGGATGACATTAAACAGCTCGCCTTTCATCCAGGTGTAAGATGCTCAATCCGGTGCCGTCTGATTCAGGAGACTTAATTACATCAAATACCTTTTCATTTATCACAGCGATATCACCTTTAAGAACCCTGGTTGCGTCTTCCTCTTTACACAACAAACCAGGCTGGCTTAATTCCATATCATATTCTCCCAGTTCTGCATTTAAAGCAGGATTGTCAAAGATTCCAGGTATAGATATTTGCCCACTACCTTGAGTCTGTATAATTGCAGTTATCGCAAAATCACCTGTATCAAAAAAATCGGCTAAATTTTCCCACTTAGGTCTAGCCATTTTCTTCTTTAGCTCCATTAACAGCCTTTGATATAATCTCAATCTCTGAACTGGTTAATTTTGAGTTATAGCCTTTTGCACTTATGTTTAATTCATTAGCAATTTCAATAATTGCTTTGTTGTCTACATTCAGTGCTTTTGCCAGCTCTGATACACTGATTTTTTGATCATCATTAATATCTATTGGCTCTTTACATACATATGCTTTACCGGAAGAAACTAGTTCTTTGGATTGTTGTTTGCTGAGATACAATTCATCGTCTTTTTTAACAACCTCTTTGTTGAATATTGTTGAAGCTGTAATAATTGTTTTGAATAGTTCACCTGTATTTTTTTTATACATTGATGTTCTCCTCTTTTCTAGCCAAACAGAAAGATTGAGCATACCTTAAAGCAAAGTCAACATCTTGAAAAGCAACTATACGTAATGCTCCACTTTTTGACCTGGAGTATGGATCGACAGTCAAATCGAGCCCCCCCCACATACCAATTACAAGATTTGCAAAGTTCCCAAATACAATATCACCATCTTTAATTTGGTTGGTCACTTCTGTTCTGTATCCATTTAATGTATCGCCAGTCTCCCATATTACTTCGGATGTGCTGTTAGGAAATTTTTGAGTGGTTTTACAGTGACCTCGCATTAGTGGATTGAGTGTATAGGACATATTATTAACATCCGCATTATCTGCAGCTATTTTAGACTCCATAGCAACGATATCCGCATAGCCTGGGTTTGTAGAATTGAAAGTTTGAACATTAATACCTGTCGTGTTTGTAATGCCTAATGGCTGATTATTTATACCAGTGCCATAAAAAGCTGCGAAATCAATAGTTGTGGCTAAAGCTCTCGCAATATCAGTTCTCGCTAAATTCTCTATATCAGGGGTTGCTTGATTCAACAATTTACGTGTAAGTTCAATATATGAGCCTACTGTTTTTGGGTTCATTTTTACCTGTCCAAATTCTAGTGTAGATTCTGGCGCATCTTCATCTTCACCCAGCCAGTAACCATTCCCCCCTTTAATTTGTTTAGGAATATCAATATCACCAACAAGCCCAGACAGTACCATTGCCATTTTCATCACTACTGTACGGTTGCGTAAAAAATCTATGAATGACCCTGCTAAGTGTTGAGTTCCTATCAAATGCCCACCTGTATCTCCTGGATTCAAGCCTGTTATCGATGAGTTTATCGTACGTGATAAAACATCATATGGCACTAAAATTCCTTGAGCAGTTTTGCTTAATTTCTTTGATGCTGCCCTTGAACATTCATATTCAAAGCCTGCTAAATCTCTTAGTTTAGGGTCGCCTGGGTTAGCTAAAGATCGAATAGCTTTAACGAATGAAAACTGCTCGACCTCACGTTTATTTAGTCCTATATCTGCCGAACTAACATCCCTTAAAGGCTTTTGTTTTTGTTGGCTGAGTTTTTCCAAAAGAGCGGCCTGAAACTCTGATGAGCTACGACCCTCTTCGATGAACTTTAGAGCCATTTCCATATCACCGTATTGTCTTCCCATTTGACTAATTATTTTTGAGTCACTCTTGTTCGACCTTTCTGTTTCTTGCACAACAACCTTTTCTTGAGCAGTTGTAGTTTGCTCTTTTTCCGTTTTGACTGACATATTAATTTCACTCTCCCTTTTATTTAATAATTTCATGTTGTTTTTTGATTTTTCTACGGGTGGTACTTCCGTGGCATTGCGCCCGACACCAACTGTTATATCGGCTGGCACTGAAACAATGCTAATTTCTGCAGGTTCCCAATCGGTAACAAGATACCGATCCTCGCTATCGCTGCGTTCTTCTAATAATTTAATATTGTGGATGATATAGTATACTGATACGTTTGGCCTGATCCTGTCTTTAACATCCTCAAATATTTCCTGAGCTCGAATACTTTTGCTAAAACGTACTAAAGCTCTGCCTTTTTTGTCCTTTGAGTCAATCCACGCTTTTTCAATTACCCCTACCAGATCATCATTGTTGTGATTAACCAGTACTGCACCACCTTGATTGATTCTTTCTAAACGAACTGATCCAGGCGAGTGATCCAGTTTTTCCAGTCCAAACCACCTTGAAACCTCTGAGTTCTCAGAGCTAAATGACAATTCAATCGTACGATCTTCTTCAGAAACACATTGAATTTCAGCCTGCCTGCATATGCCTGCTTGATTAGTTTTATCAACTATTTCAAGCGTATTGTATTTTTTTGCATTCTTCATAATACCCCCTTCTTATTTATTGCTAACTTAATAAATTCTTCTGGAATGCCTGCTTGTTGCATTTGCTTGAGATCAGAAGCGTAGTTTCTCCATATCGTTTCCGGGTCTCGCCCCTGTTCACGAATGATTTGACCTGGTGAACTCAGTAGACTATTCTTTGCTGAAATTGATGCTTTAATATCCTTCAAAGGGTCTATCCACTGCCAGCGTTTTGCTTGCCAGTCAACCATTCTATACTCGTCCAGCTTTTCAGCCTTTAAAGGCTTACCGTTAACTTTAATTTGATTTGACAATAGTACAATCTGAATCCATTCATTAAAAACAGGTTCGATCAACGACTCAATAATCCACTCTTGAATATCTTTCCATTGGTCACGTTCGTCTATTGCCCCATGCCTGAGACTGCTGTAATTCACTCCCTCAAGATCATTTGCAAGCGTGTTGTATGAAACACCGAGCCCGGCTGCTATCCCCCGAAGCATCGATTTAGTAAATATTGCAAACTCACCACTGGGATATGTAGGATTTGTAGAATGCACTTTAACGCCTGGCGGTAATTCTTGATACATGCCAGGTTCAACTTCCATTGACAAGTCTTCGTCTTCTTCCTGTTCAGTCCCATATCCTTCCTCACGCTCGAAAAAACCCATCTTAGCAGCGGACACCCTGGCATTAACCAGTGCTGCCTCTTCAAACCCATTCAATGATTTCAAGCGAAAAAGAGCAGTACCCATCCAGGATAAACCACGTTTTTGGCCAACCATTTCAGGCAAAAACCCATGTATAATTTCATTGGCTGGGATCTTCACTAAATCTTGTGATACACCATGACAATAAACAGTCTCGTCCTGGTTAGAAGAAAAATAATAAGCAACTGGACGACCAAAAGAATTAAATTCAATGCCGTGTCTAATGAAATTGCCGTTTTTCAGATTCCGTTCTTCGTAGTCAACTGGGCACTTAACAGGATCAATTATTTGAAGAACAATTCCTGACTTACAAATGCGGTCGTCTCTTAAGATACGCAACATAAATTCGCCGTCTATAGCTGCCGAAGCAACACAGGATTGCTGAATTTCACGCCAGGAGTAGACGCCGGTAATATCACAATTACCTTTTTTCGACCATTTTTCCCAAGCCTGTTCAATGGCTTCATTAACTTTGTGATCCAGACTTCCATTTAATTTTCTGCTTTTAGCTTGTAACCTGATACCCTTAGATCCAATGATATTTTTTTTGCACATTCTCACGAATTGCTTGCCGTAATCATTGTTAAGGGCTTGTTCTCTGGCTCTAGCTACTAATATGCGTTGGTTTCTTCTGATAATTTCATCTGCTGATGCCGGAAAAACAGTCCATTTTTCAGTTAATCGATTTGTATTTCCTGCCTTCATTATCCTGCAATTTTGTCTTTTGGAACGCTTTGCTTTGTTAGCTTTATTATTTTTAAAAAAAGAAGCAAATTGCCGATGCATTAACTCAACCTCACGAAAATATTACGACCCAAGAGACTGTTACCTCTTTTTTTAACTGCTAACTGTTGACTTAGCTCTTGTTTGTAACAATTTCTCAACTTCAACAAATCAGCAATAGGGGTTCTTTTAAGTTGACGATTATTGATAGCGTAACTTTCCTGATCTTTATTTGCTCTGCCTTCGATCACAGCTTCGATAGCATCTAATACTTTTTGTATATGATTACGCCCATCAAATGCTTTAGATACTTGCGTCAAATCCTGTTTAATTAATACAGTATTTTCTTCTACTTGATGATGAATATCGTTTTTAGATATCCGCAAACAACACCAATAATAGCCAGCAACCCACTTTGCAGTGTGATTAGAAGAAATATTAAACTCAAAATGATTTTCTTTTGAAGTTGCAACTATGTCTATATTTGATGCCCCACGCATCATTAATGAAGCTGACCATTCAGAAGCTGGAAATTTATCTAATTGAAATTTTAAATTAAAAGTTGTTCCAGCGTTAATAACGTTTGGCAATATTTTCATAGTAGCAATGTTAGGCACAAATCAACATATTTTCTACTGGTGGTATTTCTGGTATTTAAGCATTTTTGATTACTATGAATTGAAAATTTTGTTAGAATATTTTGCTTTTTAGGTTCAGGAATGTATTGATTAAAATAAGAAAAAAAACAGATTCAGCGTTTACACCAACTATTTCCAAAGTCAAAAGAATCATATGGAAATTTCTTGTTTTCTATAAAATATTCTTTAGAATTTTTTATGCCGGTATCACATAATATTGCAAAAAAACCAACCGGATAAACTAATTCTCTCGTATCTTCTTCGGTCCTTATATGAGGGGCAGGAAAGTATAATGGGTAGTCATCCTTGTCACAATCCCAAGGATGCCCTGGCTCTTTCATTTCATGAATTAGTGTGCATCTATACTTATATAGTAGATTAGAATGTGTGAAGTTCATTAGTTCTTTTTTATCATCATCTGATAATTTAAGAGTACTTTCTATTTCTAATATTGTACGCTCTCTTTTAATTTCATCGCAATCTGAACCATTTGAAGTGCAAATATTTTTTTTAGCATACTCAGTAAGTTTTTTTATTTCTGTTCCATAAAGCAACTGGGGAATACTTATTTTTTTCCAATAATCTTCTTCCCATGTTGTATCAAAACAATACTTCTCAATAAAATTAATAAATCGTGCCTTCGATTTATTCTTTAAGTTAGGATATACTGCTTTTGCTAGAGTATCTAGCATTGTACAATACAGAATTTTTCGAAACACAGAGAACGTTTCGTCTGCATCGCTCTCTTTTAACTTATCAAGTTTTTTTATAGCCTC
>JAAELK010000077.1 GCA_024226935.1 Desulfobacteraceae bacterium | reverse complement strand
CCCATTCTCGGACTTGCCTTTTACCTCCGCTGGGCCTATGATTGATCTGGAATCAGAGACTTTGACACAGAATTTTGAACATACCTCAATTAACCCTTATGACGGATTTCGTCCTAATGTTTAATTTCACCTCACATACTAAAAAAAGGAGTTTATCATGAAAAGACTGAGTCATTTGATTTTGCTGTTTGCATTATTAACCCCTCTATCCGCAACAGCGGGAGACGATATAACACAAACCGGAGTTCGTATTCCCCATATTTATTTTGTAACAACAGGTACTGGTCAATCCAATGACGGCGTACCGCCTGTATATTATGAAACCTTCTCCTACGACGAAGCCCTTCTTGATGCGAAAATTGCAGACTTCAATATTATGGAATACACCTCCGTCTTACCCAAAGATGCTGTCGAGATTTCCATTGCAGAAGCAAAAAAAGGATTTGTGCATGGCGCTGTATTGGAAAGCATTATGGCAAAAACGTTTGGGACGAAAGGAGATATTCTGGTTGCTGGAATCGGCCGCATATGGGCAAAAGATAGCACTGGAAACTTTGTTGGTGGCTATGCCGCAGAATATTCGCGCGTCTTTCCAGTGGAATATAACCTACAATATGGGTCTCCAGATCTCGAGTATATTAAGATCGAAGCGAAAAAACAATTGACCAAATCAATGATGGGAGAACTGAACAGACGTGGTTTAAAAGAGTATGTTGATAAAGTTAAAAAGATGACTTTTGATATCACATCAATCAATGTAACAGAGAATTACGGTGTTGCCTTGGCTGTGCTCGGATTTGTCAATTTTAAATATGCGCCACCGATCATGCTCCTTGAATAACATCGTTGAACAGGATCTCAATTTTATCAAAAGGCGAGTCAAGCCTGGGCTTGGGTTTAAGTTTTTTCATGGGTATTTTTGCCCATCCCCCAGAAAAGTTTACATAATGGAAAATTATCAGACCCAACGACTTTTAAAAATCACAGCCTGGGTCCATGGCCCCCTTTTACGTAATTAAATTTTTTGCCGGGGAATTGGTTGAGTATATTTTTTGTATCCTGGAGTATTTTGGACCCTGATCCTTCTTTGAAAGTGTAGACACAAAATCATGCTGCATTCTCGTATGATTTCACCATACATCTGTTCTCAAAAACCTGGGGACTTTCAAGCCCAAGGTAAGAATGCCTCCTTTTACGATTATAAAATACTTCAATAT
>JAAELK010000076.1 GCA_024226935.1 Desulfobacteraceae bacterium | reverse complement strand
TCCATTCTTGTACGGCTAATACAAAAAAATAGGAAAATGGTCATGTCCACTCCTTAATTTCAAGACTTAAAATTTTCATTATAATTCAAAGGCACCGATACTTACTGTTGATGCGAAGTACGCGATATCCTGATGAACCTTTTTGCTTGGTTATGGTTTCTTCTTGAAATCACTCAAACTAATTTTACGATTACCAATACCTACTGGTTCGGCTTTACCGTTGAAGATTAGAACTCCACTAATCCCACAATCATCCGCGCCTGGCCCTATAGCCATAACTTCAACAGTAATATTGTTACCAAAGTCATATTTAGCTTTACTGATGTCAAACTCTAACTCGCCGTCTTCAACTTTAACTGTAGTGTTAGTGTTCGTCTTGCCGCTTTGTTTAACTAAAATCTGGAAGGAAACTCCATCACAGTCATCCAGGCCAAGAGTGACTTGCCCATCATCTTTAATAATTAGATCATCACATCCCGACAATAAAAGGGCAATAAACAAAATTAATGTGATCCGCCGTAATTTGCTAAATGTATTCATGATATTCTCCTATTTAATTAGGTTTCACTGTATCAAGACTGTAGCCAGAAGAACTCTTGCTTAGAGGCCACATAGAAATACCATCTTTCTATCCTGTATTTATGGCAATTTGTCATGCCTGATTTCTGTGGGCTATATATCTTTTTTTTTTATTCTTTATTGCATAACCATAAGCGGCCGCGATAGCGGTCCGTCTTGATGGTTTTGTGTACGCTCGGCATGGGCGTGAACTTATGGGGTTAAAGTCCCATATACGTGAATCCTGTTGATGCATATAGCATTAGCAGAAGTATTAGCCGAAAACAAGGGCTGTCTGAAGGAAGTTGGAGTGCAAAACTATGAGCCGACGAGCAGAAAACTGTATATAGGGTTATTAGCCGTCAAGGACCAGTGGGTGAAAATTCATTACCCGGCTACGGCCCGGTAATTTTGATGAACTGCCCTATGCGGACCTGCTTGTGGGGTGGTGTGAGGGCTGGGGGATTACAACCCCCGGCTACCCGATTACCAGGTTCCTTGATCAAAATCAATATCTTGTGATGATCATTCTTTTTAATTCATCGACTGTAAGTATGTTATCTTTGCTTCTATGAAGCATCCTATGGCAATTTGAACAAACAACAGTCATATCATTAATTGGACAAACAGCCTTTGATTCGACAAGCGTGCTTACAGGTTTTATGTGATGTACTTCAATGAAGCCATCTCCTTGATCTCCATAGACTTTTCTGAAATTAATCCCACATACCTTACACTCCAAACCATGCGCCTTAATAGCTGCTATTCGTAATCTCGGGTTTCTCTCATAATAATTCGATAGTCGTTTCTTTTCTTCACCTTCGAAATATTCATTCTCGATCTCGAAACTTTCTAAATCGCTCCTAATGATCTCTTTAAACTTTTCATCTTCTATATGCAGATTTCCATAATCATCATTTATACTCACAGCTAAGCGACTATTTGCATGCATTAAAAAATTTCCGTCATCAATCACGGCAGTCCACCGATTTTTAAATTTTCCTGTCGTTTTATGTTCATCGGTGAATAAATGCATCAGTTTTGAAAACGGGATATTATAGAAATCGTTTTCTTTGGAACGATCTGACCAAATTACAATATAGAAATCATCATCGAAATTCTTTTTCAGCCTATCAATAACTGATTCTTGAAAGCCGGTCCATTTGTTCGGAGACGTAGCATTAAGAACATAATATTTACCGCCTGATCTCCAATTTTTAAAAGTCAAAGCTTTATTCATTTCTCAGACCTGCTAATGCGGTGCTGACCGGCATCGAGTGCCGTGGGAGCAAACGCCAGTTTGATTGTGCGGTGGGAGATTGTCCGGTCCAGCTCCTGGTTCTGGCGCATGGCGCCGGGGACAGGAATTGGACGAAGTCAGCCGCCGTGAACAAGTACATGTGTGGTTCTGTATATCCTGTATTCTTTTTGTAGATTGACAATGAAATCCAAATTAAATGCAATTTTTCTAACTGGATAACACTCTAAATTGAAGAATATCAAGATTTAATATCATGATTAAAATACTAAGCCAGCTGGATCTTTGATAAGTTGGGCCGGCGTAGCTTCGCCCTGTAGGTTACATCCCTTATACCTATAAAAAATTTGTAACGGAACGGTTTTTACAGCACTTAATCTATTTATATAAAGTTAGAAAAAAAAGCAATCATACAATCTTTTATTGAACATGGAAAACCGGGTTCTCAGGGCTTAAATCTCTATTTGTCGAAAATGCCAGCACTGGCATTTTCGACAAATGGTAATGAAGTGATGAGGCGATTGGTAATCTTCCCATTAAGGTTATCCAGATTCCAGCGATGAGGCCAATGGACTGATTTATCATGTCACCAAGGGACTGAACGGTCATCATTCTCCGGATCTTTTTCATGTAATGTATGAAATCAGCAGGGCGTATCATTTCTACGATCCTCTTACAGGTGCAAGGCGGGACTCATCTTCTGTCAGCCTTCAATTAAAAGAGAGTTTTGATCAAATCCGGGAAGAGACAGAGCACTTGGCGGATCCTTTTTAAGTTATGAGGATCAGGACAGGGAGTGAATCGGATTTAAATGCTGCGGTTTGCATGGATGCAAAAAAGCAGTATTTACCTCGGACCGGGACAAGGAGGTCACGGGAGAATGAGATGATTCCCTGTCCTGATCCCTGACCTTATCTCCAGGTACCTATGTTTTTCGGGGTATCCATTAAAGATGGTAAGTGCCAAAGCCTTTAACGAAAAATTGATTGAAAAAATAATGATTCATGGTAGAGTAGTCCATACAAAATCTACTAAATAATAAGGAGATATCCCATGGCCACTACTCAACTTGCCGGTAATCCTGTTGTCCTGACTGGTGATTTTCCCACCAAAGGTAGTATTGCTAAAAAATTTACAGCTGTACTGCAGGATCTGTCAGTGGTCTCCAGTGAATCATTCAAAGGAAAAAAAATTGTCCTTAATATTTTTCCCAGCATTGACACACCGGTATGTGCTACATCTGTTCGCAAATTTAATGAGAGGGCTGCTGCCCTTGAAAATACCCAGGAGATTTGTTTGTCCGGGGATCTGCCCTTTGCCCAGAAACGATTTTGTGGTGCCGAGGGTATTGAAAATCTGATCACAGGTTCTTTGTTCCGCAATAAGCAATTTGCTGAGGATTACGGGGTATTGATAGCAGATGGACCTTTGACAGGGCTTACCGCCCGGGCCGTGATCGTGGTAGATGAAATGGGTGTTATCCTTTATGCCCAGTTGGTGGATGATATCACCAATGAGCCTGATTATGAGGCAGCTTTGGCCGTTTTGGCCTGATCCCCAGTCGTAAAATTTATTAATTTTTTATTGGGAGAACTTTATATGAAAGGTTTTATGAAGTGGGTTTTGATAATTGGGGTGGGACTCCTGGTCTTGATAGTCGGAGCTGTTCTTCTGATTCCTAGGTTTGTGGATGTTCAAAAGTATAAACCCATGGTGGAAAAATTGGTGGCCGAGCAGACCGGCCGTTCCTTTTCCATGGGAGACGATATTACATTGTCTGTTTTCCCCTGGGTGGGAGTGAGTCTGTCCGATATCCATCTTGGCAATTCAAAGGGGTTTGAAAACACGGATATGATCACCGTGAAACGGTTTGAAGTCCGGCTTAAGGTTATGCCTTTGCTTTCCCGTCGTATCGAGGTATCCACCTTTGTGCTGGATACTCCCAGGTTCTTTCTGGAAAAAGCAAAGAATGGAAAGGCAAATTGGGAAGATATTGGTCCTGGTACAAAACTGAAAAAAGAGAAGGCAGTTTCTCCAAAAGAGCCTGGGACTGTCGACCCCCTGGACGCAGATCTGTCCATCAAATCCTTGATTGTGGGAAATTTTTCTATTTTAAACGGGTCTGTTTCCTATGTGGACCGGGCAACCGGTTTGAAAAAAGAAGTGACCAATTTAGATCTGGTATTGAATGATATCAGTTTTGATAAACCCATTGGGATGAAGTTGTCTGGAAAACTGGACGGGAAACAGGTTTCCCTGGATGCCTCCCTGGGACCTGTGGGTAAAAAACCCGGCAGTGAGGATCTTTATTTTGATATGAACCTTAAAGCATTGGGCCAATTGAGTATTCACCTTAAAGGTAAGATCATTCAACCCATGTCAGCCCCGAAAATGATTGCGAATCTGGATGTGGCTGCCTTTTCGCCTAGAAAATTTTTGTCCGGGCTCGGGGTGCCTTTTCCTGTGAACACCGCCGATCCTGAAGTTTTGAACAGGGTTGCTCTGAAAACGAGGCTTGAGGCAAGCCCCACAGCCCTTAAACTTTCCGATGGAGTTCTGACCCTGGATGATTCTGCAATAATTTTTCTGGTGGGTGCCAAGACCTTTGATAAACCAGATCTTAAGTTTGATTTGAAGGTGGATAGTATCGATCTGGACCGATATCTGCCTCTTTCAGATGAAAAGTCCCCTCAACAAAACCTTGATCAAAAAAGCTCCGCAAAGAAAGTTGATAGGGCTGAAAAAATCGATTATGACCCTTTAAGAACCCTGGTGCTGGATGGAAAACTCAGGGTGGGCAGTCTGAAGGTTGCTAATATTAAAATCCACGACTTTATGGCCCATATTATAGGTAAGAATGGTGTGTTTGATCTGAATCCCCTGTCCTTGAATCTTTACCAGGGTAGTCTATTATCCAAGGTCCGTCTTGATGTTCGTAAGAATGATCCTAGAACCCAGTTGACCCTTGATGCTAAAGATATCCAGGCAGGTCCCCTGCTCAAGGATGCTATTGGAAGGCAGATAATTGAAGGAACACTGGTGGCTGGCATGTCCCTGAAATTGATCGGAGATAATTGGGATATGGTGAAAAAAAGTCTCATGGGTAAGGGAGAGTTAAAATTTCTTGATGGTGCTGTTCTGGGGATGGACATTGCCAAGATGGTAAGCAATCCGGTATCTGGTTCGGTGGAGAAATCACCGGAAAAGTCCAAAACGGATTTTACTGAATTTAATATTCCTTTTTCGGTGGATAAGGGAATTGTCAATATTCCGGGTGCCAAGGTCGTCTCCCCGTTTATTCGACTCATGGCCAAGGGAGATGCAAATCTGGTAAAAGAGGATCTTGACTTTAAGGTGATACCAAGATTTGTGACCACTACAGAAGGCCAGGGAGATACCAAGGATAACCCAGGTTTGGTGGTTCCACTATTGATAACAGGTTCCTTTGATTCTCCCAGGATCAGACCTGATTTAAAGGCCATGGTCGGCGATGGTGTGCCGGATTTAGAAAATATCAAACAGATATTTAATAAAAAAGCTTCTTCCAATTCCAAGGGGGAATCCGTTGAAGATGAAGTTAAAGGTTTGCTCAAAGGTTTTATGCCTGGTTTAAAAAAATAGTGAAATTGCGATGATTGGTGGTTCTCATCAAAAATGGGGTGAATATGGAATTTGGATTTTATGGGGCAGCAGGTGAGGTAACCGGATCAATGCATCTTCTGGATACAGGAAATGATAAGATTCTCTTTGATTGCGGCATGTTCCAGGGCCGGAGAAAAGAGAGCGCCGAAAAAAATAAAAGTTTTCCTTTGGATCTGTCCGGGATTACTAATATGGTCTTGTCCCACGCCCATATTGATCATTCCGGTCGGATTCCCATGTTGACGCAAAAGGATTTTCTCGGCAGGATTGTGACAACCAGAGCCACAAAGGATGCTCTTGGCTATATGCTTCTGGACAGCGGTCATATTCAAGAATCGGATGCCCAATATCTTAATTATAAATCCCTGCGATCTTTTCTTTATCAGCAGGAGCAAAAAAATTATAAGCATAAAATAACCAATAAAGAAAAAAGCAGCATTAAAAAACTTTTGAAAAAAAGTCCCTATGAACTGGACACAATGACCATTGCTAAACTCCAGAAAGACCATGGCCTTCAAAGATTTTCTCCTCTTTATACCATGGAGCAGGCCCGCAGGTCCTTGTCGTATATAGATGGATATCCCTTTGGCATTCCCGTGACCATCGGCCGGGAGACCACTGTGAAATTTTATGTGGCAGGACATATCCTGGGATCTGCATTCTCCCTGGTCACGGTGAAACTTGCGGATAGAACCTGTAGAATTTTGTATACGGGGGATGTGGGAAGGTTTGGTAAGCCCATTCTCAAGGACCCCACCCTTGAATTTGATGAGCAGGATCGTAAGATTGATCTTTTAATCATGGAAAGTACCTATGGGGACCGGGAACATGATCCCGTTGATGACCTGGGAGACAGCCTTAAAAAGGTTATGATTTCCACCTTTAAAAAAGGAGGATCTGTGATTATTCCTTCTTTTGCCTATGGTCGTACCCAGGAAATTATTTATGTACTCCATGAGCTTTATGAATCCGGCCAGGTACCGAGGCAACCCATCTATGTGGACAGCCCCCTGGCTTCCAATATCACCACAGTATTTGGTGAACATCCGGAAAGCTATGACAGGGAAACCCATAAAGTATTTCTGGAAAAAGGTATTAACCCTTTCTATTTTGATAAGATTAAATTTGTGGCAAGTGTTGAGGAATCCATGAAGCTGACCCGGGATGAAACGCCCCATGTGGTTATTTCCGCATCGGGTATGTGCGAGGCTGGCCGGATTCTCCATCATTTGCGGTATAAAATTCATAATCCCAAAAACACCATTTTATTGGTGGGGTATATGGCCCAGCACACCCTGGGGCGTAAAATTGAAGAGATGGGGATGGCCCTTGCCAATGGCCAGGTTGCCTCTTCTGTGGCGCCGGAGGTAAAAATACTGGGTAAAACTTACCCCTTAAAGGCCCGGGTGGAAAAAATAGGAGGTTTTTCTGCCCATGGAGATAAACATGAGCTTGAGCGCATCATAACCGGGTCTAATCTGGATATTAAAAAAATTGGTATTGTCCATGGGGAAACTTCCCAAAGTCAGGCTTTTGCAAAACGTTTGCAGGAAAAGGGTTATGATACCTTTATTCCGGTATCGGGGGACAAGGTAAACATCTAGTAATTTGTCAGGTTTTGTTCATCTTAAAATGGCGGTTCCCTGATTTTTGGATTGAACCTGCATTTTACTGCCTAGGATGTTTTCGATGGAGAAGGGAAACCATAGTTGTTTGATTTGGGGTTGGACTTCAAAAAAATTGGTGGCAAACGCCCCCAGTATTTTACTATAAAATGGGCTGGCCTGACCTGCTATTGCCTCTTCATTAAAATCGATGAGATACTGAACCCTGGCAAGACCCTGGTTGATATCCATATCTGCTGCAATAAAAGGGGGGGCCAGTTTTTTGTTAAACAAAGCTACCATGGAAAAATCGCAGGCAGCATATGCCCTGAGATATGTTTTTACTTTATCTTGTCCCAGGTCCATGAATCTTTGGTTGATGCAGTTTCCCCGGGCAACGATAAAATTGAGATTTTTTTTTGAGATATAGTGTTCAAATTGCTCGTATAGGTTGTCAGGTTTTTTCTTTTCTTCATTGAGATCTGTCAGTTTCCACATGTTAATCCTATATGTTTATCATTAAATAGTGCTTGAACGAAAACTCACCCATCTGCCGCGTTGCTGCAAAAGTTTGAATCCTCATGTACAATAGTACACTCCGGGTTCAAACTTTCTTGCGCCTTGCATATTGGCAAGTTTTCATCCAAGAACGAGTTTTCGGTCAGTCACTAAATATATTTGTTTGAATCCCCGAGGTGGAATAAAAATCAGGCTCTGATTCTGTCATTTTCCCCCGGTTTAATCAACACCAAATTCAGAGGGTGTAAGCAGGGTAAGGTATTCAACCAGGGCTTTATTCTTTTTGAATTCAAGCTTTTCTTTTTTTATAAAAATATTAAAATGATCTGCTCCTGGCTTGATCCAGGGGAAGGGATCTATCAGCACTTTTTGCGCAAGTTCCTGCAAAACGGTATATTTGGGAACAAATCCAACCCCAAGTCCTGAAATGGCACCATTAATAATGCCACGGATATGGTTGATCTCGACTACGTTTTTCAGGCAACTTTGTTTTTTTTCAGGAATGGCCATGATAAAATTTTGCCACCATTCCAGGTGTTTATCGTTGGACAGGATGTTGATTTGTTCAAGGTCTTCCACCGATTGAATTTTGTGCTCTGTGATAAATTTGGGGGAGGCAATGGTAATATATTGCTCTTGGAAAAGATAAATTTTTTCCAGGTTCGGCACTGTATGGTTTTTGCAATCGATGATCAGGTCCACCTCATCTTGAATCAGGGGTGTTTCAAGGTGATGGGAAAAAAAAAAGTCCAGAAGAATATCCGGGTGGGTATCCAGAAAAGCCTTGATATGTTTGATCAGGATACTGGTGCCAAACTCCACGGTACTACCGATGCGGATACGGATTTTGGCTTCTTTTTTGAACCGGGCGATATCCTGGTCTGCCCGTTCAATTTCATAAAATATTTTTTCACAGGAAGCAAACAGGGTCAGTCCGGCATCGGTCAGGGTCAGGGATTTGCCTTTTCGTTTAAACAAAGGGGTATCAACGGAAGTTTCCAACTTTTTGATGGCATGGCTCACCGCCGACTGGGTGACAAACAAGAGCTTGGCGGCTTTGGTGAAGTTTTTCACCTTTGCCAGGAAGAAAAAAGTTTTCAGATGATAGAGGTCCATGGCTTTCCTGTATATGAAAATAATTCATAATAATTATAAATTATATGAATTTTACTTTATATGTTAAGTGTTTATTATACAAGATATAAGTGTTTTTTTAAAAAATTAGATCAAATAGAGGGCATTCCATGGAAAAAGAAAAAATAGCAGATATATTACAAACCCTTGGTATAAAAGAGATGAATAACGCAGCTACAACCGGGGGACTCGATGGTTGGGTCAAAACCTGTGGTAATGAGCTTGTCAGTTACTCTCCCATAGATGGTCAACCCATTGCAAAAGTTGCTCTGGCCGATCGCGGGGACTATGATATCCTTATGGAAAAGGCGGTAAAGGCATTTGAATCCTTTCGAATGATGCCGGCTCCCAAAAGGGGAGAAATGGTTCGACAAATCGGTAATTGCCTGAGGGAAAAAAAAGAGGCTCTGGGTGCTTTGATTAGTCTTGAAACCGGGAAAATTAAGGCAGAAGGATTGGGAGAGGTCCAGGAGATGATTGATGTTGCCGATTTTGCCGTTGGCTTAAGTCGTCAGCTCTATGGGTTGACCATGCCCAGTGAACGGCCCATGCATAGAATGTATGAACAATGGCATCCCCTGGGAGTTGTAGGGATTATCACTGCCTTTAATTTCCCCTGTGCAGTATGGGCATGGAATGCCCTGATTGCAGCGGTATGTGGAGATGTCTGCCTGTTTAAACCCAGCTCAAAAACCCCATTGACCGCCATTGCCATCCAGAACATCATTGCACCGGTGGTGGATGAATTTGGAGCCCAGGGTGTCTTTAATCTGATTATCGGTAGCAGGCAGGATGTGGGAGAACCCATGCTCAATGATTCCAGGATTCCTTTGATTTCCGCCACGGGCAGTACTTCAATGGGCAAAAAAGTGGGTGCCATTGTGGGAGAGCGACTGGGGCGTAGTCTGCTGGAATTGGGGGGAAATAATGCTATTATAGTTACTGAAAAAGCCGATATGGATATGGCCATCAGGGCCACTCTTTTCGGGGCGGTGGGTACTGCCGGGCAGCGATGTACCTCCACCCGGCGGATCATTGTCCAGTCTTCTGTTCGCGATCTTTTTATCGAAAGACTGATCGATGCCTATAAGCAGGTTCAGATCGGTAACCCCATGGATGAAAAAACTTTGATGGGTCCCCTCATTGATGAAGGAGCCGTTGGAGATATGGACCGGGCTCTTGCAGCCGCCCTGGAACAGGGAGGCAAGATTCTTTATGGAGGTGGATCTGTCAGCATAGAAGGTTTTGAAGCAGGGTCCTACGTTCTCCCGGCCATTGTGGCTGCAAAAAATCATTATCCCATCGTTCAGCAGGAGACTTTTGCTCCTATTCTTTATATTATGGACTATGATCATATGGATCAGGCCCTTGAACTTCATAATCAAGTGCCCCAGGGGCTTTCCAGTGCAATTTTTACAGATTCCATTCATTATCAGGAGCAGTTTTTATCCCATAGAGGATCGGATTGCGGCATTGCAAATGTTAATATCGGCACTTCAGGAGCCGAGATTGGCGGAGCCTTCGGCGGGGAAAAAGAGACCGGCGGAGGACGTGAATCTGGATCCGATGCCTGGAAGGTTTATATGAGGCGCCAGACCAATACCATAAATTGGGGTGGTGAGCTTCCCCTGGCCCAGGGTATAAAATTTAATATCAATCTATGATAAGTATTATTGGAGAAAAATAATGAACAACAGCATATTTAAAATACCACAAGCTTATAACGAGCCCATCAAAAACTTTCTTCCGGGAAGTTTAGAAAGGGAACTTCTTCAAAAAGAGTTGACCCGACAGATGGAACTGACCCTGGAAATTCCTTTGGTCATAAATGGTAAGAAGATTCATACTAGAGATACCGGGGTTGCCAGATGTCCCCATGACCATAGTCATATTCTTGGTACTTATAGTAAGGCCGGTGATGAGCAAATACATCTGGCCATTGAGGCGGCTCTGGCAGCTAAGCCGGCCTGGGAAGCCATGGATTGGCAGGATCGGGCTGCTATTTTTCTTAAGGCCGCAGATTTGATTTCCCAGAAATATACCTATCTTATCAATGCCGCTACCATGCTTAATCAGTCCAAAAATGCCCTCCAGGCCGAAATTGATGCCACCTGTGAGTTGGTGGATTTTTTAAGATTCAATGTAGGTTTCATGGAAGAGATCTATGGGGGTCAACCACTTTCCGACAAAGGAATCTGGAACAGGAGTGAATATCGTCCCCTGGAAGGTTTTGTCTTTGCCTTGACTCCTTTTAATTTTACTGCCATTGCCGGAAATTTGTGTACGGCTCCTGCCATGATGGGCAATACCATCGTTTGGAAACCTGCGTCCACGGCAGTTCTTTCTGGGTTTTATCTGATGGAGATTTTTAAAGAGGCAGGATTGCCCGACGGGGTGATTAATTTTATACCGGGCAAGGGTTCAAAGACAGGCAATATTGTTCTGGATCATAAAGATCTTGCCGGTATTCATTTTACCGGTTCCACATCAGTGTTCCAGACATTATGGCAAAAAACCGGTGAAAACATAGCCCAGTATAAATCCTATCCCCGTGTTGTGGGGGAGACAGGAGGCAAGGACTATATCTTCATGCATCCGTCGGCTGATATGGATTCAGTGGTAACTGGCGCTATTCGCGGTGCCTTTGAATATCAGGGACAAAAATGTTCTGCCTGTTCCAGGCTCTATGTTCCCCAATCTCGATGGAGTGTTTTCCAAGAAAAATTGACAACACAATTATCAGACATCAAAACCGGTAGTGTCTTGTCATTTGAGCCTTTTTTAAATGCTGTGATCGATGAAAAGGCTTTTGATACCATCGATGGGTTTATCAGTCGGGCTCAAGATTCGGATAGGGCTGATATCCTTGCCGGGGGAAACCGGGATAAGTCCCGTGGGTATTTTGTTGAGCCCACAGTTATTCTGGCTCAAGATCCTTTTTATGAATCCATGGTAGAGGAAATTTTTGGTCCGGTGTTGACGGTTTATGTGTATGAGGACACAGATCTTGATCTTGCCCTGGAACTTGTGGACAATACTTCGGCCTACGCATTGACCGGAGCTATTTTTGCCCAGGACAGGCAGGCCATCGCCCATATGACCCGACGTTTGACCCATTCTGCGGGTAATTTTTATATCAATGATAAGCCCACCGGAGCTGTTGTGGGTCAGCAACCCTTTGGCGGGGGGCGAAAAAGTGGTACCAACGATAAGGCTGGCAGTCTGCTTAATCTCTTGCGTTGGACCTCTCCTCGAACTATTAAGGAGACCTTTGTGCCGGCCAGCACACATCAATATCCTTTCATGGCAGAATAGGGATATCCTTTTTTTGGAAATATCTTTAAATTGCCAAGGGTAACTTATGCTATTTATCCTTGGCAATCACCCAAATGGCGTGGATAATCCCGGGGATATACCCGGGATTTATACCATTCTTTTAAGATACCAGAAAGAAAAATAATGAAAATATTGGACAATCATCATTTGTGGATTACCTTAGTTTCTAATTAGTTTGTCATATCCGTTAACGGATATTATTTTAAATTACCGGCAGTAAGTTGGGTTGAATGCCCGAATATGGGTCGGTTGAATGTCGGGGCTGTGATATCGGTCCTGGAAGGAAGAGAGTATGGGTGAAATGATACAAGCAGGGGATACTATTGCCGTAGATTATACGGGTAAGCATGAAGACGGAACAGTTTTTGATACATCCGAGGGCAAGGCACCCCTGACTTTTACCGTTGGAACAGGAATGCTGATAAAAGGGTTTGATACCGCTGTCATTGGAATGGAAAAAGGGGAATCCAAAACTATAACGATTCTGCCCGAAGAAGGGTATGGCCCGAGAAATGAAGAAGCTTTTGTGGATGTTCCCCGGCAACATTTTCCAGAAGAGATCCCCCTGGCTGAGGGTCTGCAACTTGAACTTCAGGACCCTAACGGTCGTCCGGTTCCGGCCATGGTTGCACAGATTGGTGAGGAATCGGTTAAAATGGATATCAACCATCCCCTTGCTGGCAAAACTTTGATATTTGATATTGCCATTAGTGAAACCGGTTTGACC
This sequence comes from Desulfobacteraceae bacterium, assembly GCA_024226935.1. Classification (GTDB taxonomy): domain Bacteria; phylum Desulfobacterota; class Desulfobacteria; order Desulfobacterales; family Desulfobacteraceae; genus NBML01. The sequence continues at coordinate 50,911 of JAAELK010000076.1, read as the reverse complement.
CCTCCAGCCCAAGGTTGCGGATGTGAATCCCATGGTGGGTGCGGGTCAGATTCAAAGGATGACTGTGGGTCCGAGTCAAAGGGTGACTGCGGGTCTGATTCAAAGGGTGGTTGCGGCTGCGGCTGCTGATCTACTATTTAGTTACCCCCTATTTATTTCCCACCGGGTTTTTTTCCGGTGGGAACTTTTTTTTAAGGGGCAGTTTAAGTTGAATATCGCCGACTGCCCGGGAGCAGCCGGCAGCTTTGATTTTTTTGTTGCTGCCTTTTTATCAGATCAGCCCTATCAATATTTTGGTGCCAACCACGTAGAGCAGCACGGCAAAAATTTTCTTGAGTTTGCCCACGGGCAGGCTGTGGGCCAGTTTGACACCCAGGGGGGCTGTCAGTACGCTTGCCAGGACAATGCCTGAAAGAGCGGGCAGGCTGATATAGCCGATGGAATAGGCAGGCAGAGAATCAACTCCCAGGCCATTGACAATATATCCTATGGTGCTGGCCAGGGCAATGGGTAGGCCAATGGCGGCGGATGTGCCGATGGCCTGGTGGATCGGTACATTGCACCAAGCCATGAAGGGAACATTCATGGTTCCCCCGCCGGTGCCCACGATGCTTGATATCCCACCGATGATATTTCCCACGGAAAATGTGCCGAGGCGACCGGGTAACTCCCTGGAAGGCTTTGGCTTTTTGTTTAAGAGCATATTGGTTGCAACCACATATAGAAAAATAAAGAAAAATCCCTTTAAAAATTTTGTGGACATGGCCGATGCAAAACATGATCCTATAAAGCTGCCGGTTAATATGCCGATGACGATGCGCCGGACCAGTTCCCACCGGACAGCTCCCCTTTTGTGGTGGGCCATGAAACTGGACACCGATGTAAACATTATACTGGCCATGGAGGTTCCAATGGCCATATGCATCACCAATTCTTGTGGTACTCCATGGGCGCCCAGGATATAGATCAGCATGGGAACGATGACAAGACCGCCTCCGATTCCAAGAAGACCCGCCAGCAGGCCGGCAACAGCTCCTACTCCGAGATAGGTGATAAGCATGGTCAGCATTATTTGGTACTCCTAAAAGTTTTAATTGTTTTTTAAAAAAACCGGAATTTTCCCCGGCATATATAAAAATAATAACAGCAGCAATTGTATTACACCCGGGATTTGGATTCGTCAACTGCCCCGGGATTAAATAAATTTAATTTTATTATTTTTGCGCAGTTCTTTGGATGGTCAAAATATTTTCGACAATAAAAGGAGTTGATGGAACTTGCCTGGCGGCCCATGGCCGTTATTCAATAAACTCTCCAATTGCACTATGTTTTAGTTTGATTTTATGAATAAGGCGTTCATAAAAGCGTATTTGAATTATTGAGTGCCCAATCAGGTAAACCCCAAAAAGAATTAAGGCAAGGCTGAATATTCCCAATGGAATAAGAAAGTGTAAAACATGGAAGACATTATAAAGTCTTGAAGTAGCTATCAGCAGGCCCGTAATCGACAGTGGCAATGCCAGAACTGCTATGCCTGTCCGCATCATGGCCAGGGATGTGCGTTTTTCCGCTAGGATAAGTTGCACTTCATTGATCGCTATTGAATTAATTTGGTTGGTATCTTGGGTCAAAATTTTTTACCCTTTGGAATAGATACTTTGTTTCAATTATATTTTATGGAGATCGCAGCTTTTAACTTGTATATTCTCGCATAAAATTTTTCATAAATCACTTTATTTTTATTCTATTTTTAGTATCATATCCATATAATACTAAAAATTTTTTATATTCATAAATCGGCTGTTTAACTTAAAGTCCAGAAAAAGGGTGTTGTAGAAAAATCATCCAATAGGATTATTTTTCTTGTCCGGGCACAAAAGTTTGAAAGTTTAATCCCTGCTACAATTGAGGGGCTAAAATATTTTGGAGCAAAGTTGATTTTTCCGTAGATTTAATTGCTTTTCCCAAAGATTGAGTTATGTTATTTAAACATGAAATTAACCCGAACTTTGGAGTGAATATGAGTAAAGTGATTGCTATGGCCGGTAAGGGCGGTGTGGGAAAAACAACCGTTTCTGCATTGGTGACAAGATATTTCGTAAAACTGCAAAAGGACCCCCTTCTTGCTATTGATGCAGATCCCAACAGTAATTTGGGAGAGACCCTGGGGCTTGAAATAGAAAAAACAGTGGGGGATATCCGGGAAACTTTTATGAAAGATCCCCAGGGTGTTCCTTCGGGTATGGATAAGATTAACTACCTTGAGATGCTTATGAATCAGGTACTCATCGAGCAAAAGGATTTTGATCTCCTGGTCATGGGGCGCCAGGAGGGCCAGGGTTGTTATTGCATGGTCAATAATATTTTAAACCGGTTTGCAGATGAACTGGAAAAAAATTATAAATATCTTTTAGTGGACAATGAAGCCGGGATGGAGCATTTGAGCCGCAGGACCAGTGGCCGTGTGGATATTCTTCTCATGGTTACAGATTATGCCCTCAGAGGGCTTAGGGCCGTGGGTCGTATCAATGAAATGTTGGGCGATCTTAAACTGGATATCAAACACAAGGGGCTCATAGTTAATAGGGCTCCGGAAAAATTGAGCCAGGCATTCCTGGATGAAGTGGAGCGGATTGGGGTTCCTATTTTGTGTACAATCCCTGAAGATGACAATCTGCTTGAATTTGATATGGCCCAGCGTTCTCTGCTGGAACTTGGCGATGATTCAAAGGCTGTGAAGGCGGTTGAAGATATGATGAGAAAAGTGCAGGAGGTCATTGAGTAAAAATGGGGTATGTCTTTGATTCAAAGGATGCAGGGAACTACGATTCCTGGCTTGACAAGGGGAAAAACCGTCATTGCCTGGAGCTTGAAATCAAGTTGATCCTGGACCTTTTATCTCCCCAAAAAGGGCAGCGGATCTTAGACATCGGTTGTGGTACGGGGGCCAGCCTTGCTCCTCTTTTGGACAAAGGATTGAGCCTGACAGGGATTGATCCTTCCCCCCATATGCTGGATCTGGCAGACCAGCGTCTGGGCACCAGGGTGGATCTTCACCGGGGACTGGCAGAAGATCTTCCCTTTGATGACAATTGTTTTGATACCGCCCTGCTTTTTACCAGCCTGGAATTTACCGACAGACCGGCCAAGGCCATTGAAGAGGCTTGCCGGGTAGCAAAAGACAGGGTGGTGATAGGGGTATTGAATCGGTATGCCCCCCAGAATATGTTTCGTCGGTTTAAGAGTTTTTTTTCCAAAAATATTTATACCCATGCCCATTTTTTCAGTATCTGGGAACTGCGGCGGATCCTGTTTGCCATCCTGGGACATGTGCCTGTGAAATGGCGGACGACTCCCCAGTTCCCATTTATTGGTGGAGCCCTGGCCGCCCATGTTGAAAATATAGGTTTGGTACAAAAATCTTTTTGCGGCAGTTTGATCGGGATGCAGATAAAACCTGTCCCCAAGTTCAGGACCCGGCCCCTGGCTTTGAAAATTCAGACAAGAAAGATATATAAGCCAGCCACAGGATTGGTTACTGAAATGAGGAATAAAGAATAATGGAAGCTCTTTTATATGAAAAATTGGGGAAAAATCTGGTTCTATGCAGAGTATGTAATCATTTTTGCAAGATTAAAGATGGGAAAAGAGGTATCTGCAATGTCCGGGAAAACCAGGGAGGCAAGCTTGTATCTCTGGTTTTTGATCGTGTGATTGCCACCAGTGTGGACCCCATTGAAAAAAAACCTCTTTTTCATTTTAAACCAGGATCTTATTCCTATTCCATTGCTACAGTTGGTTGTAATTTTAAATGTAAATTTTGCCAGAATTCTGATATTGCCCAGATGCCGGCGGACAGGAAGGGCATGATCCAGGGCAGACAGATCAGTCCCATGGCCATTGTGGAACAGGCCCTGGCCAATGGATGCCAGAGTATTTCTTATACCTATACCGAGCCCTCCGTCTTTTTTGAATTGGCCTATGAAACCGCCAGGTTGGCCCATGAAAATAATTTGTCCAATATCTTTGTTACCAACGGCTATATGAGTTCTGAACTCATCCATCTGGTTTCACCTTTTCTGGATGCGGCCAATGTGGATCTTAAGGCCTTTGATGACAAGTTTTACCAAACTTATTGCAAAGCAAGGCTTGAGCCGGTGAAAGCAAGTTTGGTGTTGATGAAAAAGCTCGGCATTCTGGTGGAGGTTACCACCCTCTTGATTTCCGGGTTGAACGATGATCCAGAACAATTGAGCTCTCTGGCCCGATTTATTGCCAACGATCTGGGCTGTGACACCCCCTGGCATATTTCCAGGTTCCACCCCAGCTACAAGATGACAAAGATCCCGCCCACCCAGATAACTTCCCTTGAAAGAGCGTACAAGATAGGCCAAAAGGCTGGCCTGTATAATGTTTACACTGGGAATGTGCCGGGACTCCCATCGGAAAATACCCATTGTCATAATTGTGATACCCTGGTTGTAAAACGATATGGCTATACAATAGAAAACCATTTAAAGGAGAAGGGAACCTGCCCTGAGTGTGATACCCAGATTTTTGGGATCTATTAATATCGAGAAGGCTGGTTGCAGATCCATGGATTTAATTTTGAAACAAAAAAACCTGAATAAAAAAAGTCTGAAAGAAAAAACAATGGAATACGGGAAGATGATCAAATTTTCCCATACAATTTTTGCCCTCCCCTTTGCTCTGTCTGCCGTGGTTTTAGCCTGGCAGACCCAGGCTCCGTCCTATTTGGATCTTGTCTGGATTCTTTTGGCCATGGTGGGTGCAAGATCAGCTGCCATGGGCTTTAATAGAATTGTGGATGCGTCCATTGATAAAAAAAATCCCAGAACCGCTATTCGGGAGATCCCATCGGGAATATTGTCGAAAAGCCAGGCTGCTTTTTTTGTGGTTCTCTCATCGGCTGTCTTTATAGGGGCTGCGGCCCTGTTGTCACATCTTTGTTTTCTCCTTTCTTTTCCCGTTCTTTTTTTTCTTTTCTTTTATTCTTATACCAAGCGGTTTACAAAATATTGCCATCTTTATCTGGGGTTTGCCATATCTTTAGCGCCTGTGGGGGCCTGGGTTGCCATTACCAATAGTCTTTCTTTCGGCGTTGTTTTTCTGAGCCTGGGCCTGTGGGCTTATATTGCCGGGTTTGATATCCTCTATGCCTGTCAGGATATCGATTTTGACCGGAAACATGGGCTTTTCTCCCTGCCGTCTAAATTGGGTCCCCAAAAGGCTATGAATATCTCCGCGTGGCTCCATGTGTCGACCCTGGTGTTTTTTACTGCTATGTATTTAAGTTTTCAGATGCATCCGGTTTTCTTGTTTTTTCTGGCCGGTATCGCCATTCTTCTTGTTATTGAACATAAGCTGGTTAAACCTGATAATCTGACCCATATTAATCTGGCTTTTTTTCATATCAATTCTGTGATCTCCGTGCTTGTTTTTCTTGGTGTTTTATTCGAGGTGTTTTTTAGATGAAAACCGGTGGGAATTTAGTAAATCAAGATATAAAAAATCAGGATAGGGTTATTGTGGTGGCCATCAGTGGAGCTTCCGGCTCCATTTATGGAGTAAGGCTTGTAAAGGCTCTGATTGAAGCTGGATGCCAGGTATTGATCATTCTTTCCCATGCCGGTCAAAAAGTGTTGGCCCATGAAATGGGATATGATCCTGAAGAATCTTTTCTTTTGTTTCTTGAAAAATACGGGGTGGATATTGATAACAATGTTTCCCCGAAGATTTTTTTCCAGGATGAAATCGCGTCAGCTCCCGCCTCTGGCTCGTTTATCCACCATGGTATGGCTGTGGTACCTTGCTCCATGAAAACCCTTTCTGCTGTGGCTTCAGGGTATGCTGACAATTTGATTACCCGATCCTGTGATGTGAGTTTAAAGGAGAAACGTTGTCTTGTGCTTGTTCCCAGGGAAACTCCCTTTGGTGTGATTCATCTGGAGAACATGGTCCGGGCTGCAAATGCAGGTGCTGTAATTTTGCCCCCTTCCCCTTCTTTTTATGCCTTTCCTGCGACTATTGAAGATCTTGTGGATACTGTTGTGGCGAGAATTATGGATCATCTCGGAGTTGTCCATGATCTATGCCTGCGGTGGGGCTCTTGATTATCGGTAAAAACAAGGAACTTGTCCGGACAATTATCACCACCCTTGGTCAAAGAGGATATAAAGCCTATATTGTCGGGGGCACCGTCAGGGATATGTTGTTGAATCAGCCTGCCCAGGATGTGGATATTTTGACAAATGCGCCTGCCAGGACAGTTGAAGCCATGTTTGATGGGGCTGTCCGGGTGGGCAAATCCTTTTCTGTTTGTCTGGTTAACAAGATTGAAGTAGCCTCGTGCAGGGCAGGCAAAGATGCTGGAAGCTTTCCTGAAGATGATCTTGGTATGCGGGATTTTACCATTAACAGCATGGCCTGGGATCCAATTTTGGATACCCTTATTGATCCCTTTGGGGGGAAAGGAGATCTTGGAAAAAAAATCATTCGGTTTACCCGGGATCCAGGGCAACGGATTTTGGAAGATCCCCTGCGCATGGTACGGGCATGCCGTTTTGCAGCCAGGTTTAACGGGATTTTGGCTGACTCTTCTTTGAAGGCTATTTTACTTTATGCACCCCTGATCTCCGGGAATGTGGCCAGGGAGAGAATCCAGATGGAATTGATCAAGGCCATGGCCCTGGAAAAACCCTCTCACTTTTTTCATAACCTCCATGGGACAGGTCTTTTGTCAAGGATATTGCCCAGTCTTGACCGATGCTTTGGCCTGGACGGTGGTCCCCACCATGGGGAAACCGTCTTTGAGCACAGTCTTTTAGTGGGGGATGCACTGCCGGTCAATCGTCCAATTTTAAGGCTTGCAGGATACCTCCATGATACCGGAAAATTTGATGCAGCCGGGATAAAAGATGATAAATTGAGTTTTATCGGCCATGAGACTTATATTGACGCCCTGCAAACAGATCTTGAAAATTTGTACTTTTCTTCCCGGCACAAGGATTATATCCTTTCCATGGTCAAAATTCATATGAGGTCTTTGACCCAGGAGACCACCCCAAAAGCTGTGCGAAGACTTTTAGCCGTGCTGGATGGTTATGATTTGTCCTTCAGGGATTTTTTGCGTATGCGCATTGCAGATAGAAAAGGAAATCTGGTCAAACAGCCCTATGTCTTGTCTGATATTCGTATCCGGCTTAAAAAAATCCAGGATGAATTGTCCGGCAGAGCAGCCTTTAATATTAATGATTTGAATATTTCAGGCATCAAGATCATTGAACTGCTGGATTTGAAGCCCGGCCCTGTTGTGGGCCGGATCAAAAAATTACTATTTGAAAGGGTGCTGGATGATCCTTTTTTAAATACACCCTCCCAGCTTGAACATCTTCTTTTGTTTCTGGAAAAAAACGGGGAGTTAGGGCTGTGACCAGATTAAAAATAGATTTTTTAGATATAATTACCCGTCCCGGTGGCATGTCAAGAAAAACAAAGGCTCCCCGGTAAAATCAGGAATAGGGATTTAATTTTCTTGCAAACCATTGTACACCAGAGCTATAAAAAAGAATTTAATCATAGGGACTCAAAGGACAGGCAATGGGTGATATAGTTCTGATCAATATAAACGGCAGGGATAGAAAAGGGCTTGATGCAAAGTTTATTGCCATCCTTGCCCAGTACAATGTAACCATATTGGATATTGGCCAGGCAGTTATCCACGAGCACATCTCCCTTGGTATCCTGGCCGAGATTCCATGTTCCGAGGATTTTTCCCGGATTTTCAAGGATATTTTGTTTGAAGGTCACAACATGGGGTTGACCATCGATATTAAACCCATTGACCATGAAAATTATGAAAAGTGGGTCCATGCCCAGGGTAAGGAGCGGCGGATCATTACTATTTTATGCAGGACCATGACTGCCTATCAGATCTCTTCTGTTGCAGCGGTGATTGCCGAAAATGGCCTGAATATTGATTCCATTACCAGGTTGACCGGCAGGCGGTCTTTTATCAGTCCTGAAGTTAATCCCAAGGCGAGCGTGCAGTTTTCTGTTTCAGGAACTCCTGTCAATATCCCAAAAATGCGGGGGAAATTTATGAAAATTTCCCAGAAAGCCGGGATAGATATATCTTTTCATGTGGATAATATTTATCGAAAAAATCGGAAATTGGTGGTTTTTGATATGGATTCTACCCTGATTCAGGCCGAGGTGATTGTGGAATTGGCTAAGCTTGCAGGTGTGGGGGAACAGGTGGATAAAATCACCGAGGCTGCCATGGCGGGGGATATTGATTTTAAGGAAAGTTTCAGAAAAAGGGTGGCGTTGTTAAAGGGTCTCAGACAGGAAGATATTGAGAAGATCACCCACAAGCTGCCCCTGACGGAAGGAGCGGATCTTGTTACTAAAACCCTGAAAAATTTAGGATATAGATTGGGAATTTTGTCGGGGGGATTTACCTTTATGGGAAAATATTTACAAGAACTTTTGGGGTTTGACTATGTTTATGCCAATGATCTGGAAATCAAGGAAGGGATAGTGACAGGCCGGGTTAAAGGCGAGATTGTCGATGGTGAGAGAAAAGCTTGTCTGCTCAGGGAACTTGCCCAGAGGGAAAAAATTTCCATTGAGCAGACCATTGCCGTGGGGGACGGGGCCAATGATCTGCCCATGATCAGTATTGCAGGGCTTGGTGTGGCCTTCAATGCCAAGCCTATTGTTCGACAAAAAGCTTCCAATGCCATTTCAACCATGGGTTTGGACGGGCTTTTATACTTGATTGGAATCCATGAACGTGAGATCAGGCAGTCAAACCGGGATACTTAGGAAACATAGGGGGTGGGATCTGTAAGTCCTGCTTCTTTAAATCCTTTTATCCGATGGAGACATGAATCGCATTGCCTGCAGGAACGTCCCTTTGCGTCCGGGTCATAACAGGAAATAGTCAAGGAGTAGTCAACGCCAAGATCATGCCCTGTTGTGATGATTTGGCCCTTGGACATATGGACCAGGGGAGTCTTGATTTTAAGACTTATTTCATCTGTTATCCCTGTTTTGGTGGCCAGGTTGGCCATGGTTTGGAATGCCTTTATAAATTCAGGCCGGCAGTCGGGATACCCTGAATAATCCACGGCTGTTACCCCGATGTAAATCGCTCCTGCTTTTAAAACTTCTGCCCATGCCATGGCATAGGAAAGAAAAATGGTATTACGGGCCGGTACGTAGGTGATGGGGATGTCTGTGTCGTCCAGCTGGTCCATCCGCTCATGCTTTGGGACTTTTATATCATCTGTGAGAGCAGATCCTCCAAATTGGCCCAGGTCTATATCAATTATTTTATGGGCTTTTGCCCCAAGGGCTTTTGCTACCTTTTTTGCACAGTCAATCTCGGTGGAATGGCGTTGGCCATATCTAAAGCTCAGGCTGTATATCTCATATTTTTCGTTTTTTGCCAGGGCCATGGCAGTAGTTGAGTCTATGCCTCCGCTGGAAAGTACAACAGCTCTTTTTATCATGGGATAATTATACTCCCCTTTGATCTGGATTCCAGATGATTTTATGTTGTTGAAGGGAGAGTCTTGCCGGGAGTTTGTCTTCTAATATCCATGCGGCAAGGCTTTCCGGGGTGATTTGACCAAAGACAGGAGATAAATGGGTGCGGGTCTTCGGTCTTTGGGATAATTTTTTCATAATAATTGTTCTGGCAAATTCGTAGTCCTGTCTGGATCCCAGAACAAATTTGATTTCGTCTTTTTTGGTCAAATATTGCAAGTTTTCATATAAAAAAGAGTCGGGCTCATTGCTGGAAGGGCACTTGATATCCAGTATCCTGATGCACCTGGTATCGATGTTTTGGATGCTTTGGCTTCCATTGGTTTCCAAAAGTACCTGAAAATTCAAGTCAAGTAATTTTGAAATCAGATTCGGTGTTTCTTTCTGTAAAAGTGGTTCTCCGCCCGTAATTTCAACAAGATTGCAACCAAAGCCCTTGATTTGATCGATGATTTTTTCGATGGGCATGGAAGTGCTCTCGTTTTTTGCATAGAGGGTGTCACACCAGGTACAATCAAGGTTGCAACCGGCAAGCCGGATAAATGTGCAGGGAAGGCCTGTAAAAGTCGATTCCCCCTGGAGGCTGTAAAAGATCTCGCACAGGTTAAGGGGCAACTTATATCTCCTTGTAGGAAGAACCGCATCCAGGGCTTTCAAACACCATGATTTTGGTCACCTTGATATGGTCTGTGTTCAGGCGCAGTGACAATTCTGTGTATATGAGTTTTGCCAGGTTTTCCGATGTTGGATTGATGCTTCCAAATTCTAATATTTCATTGAGATTGGTATGGTCCAGCTTGCCCAAAACATCCTTGATCACTCCTTTGACATCCCGAAAATCGATACCGATACCCAGTTTGTTGAGTTTTGTGCATTGGATATAGGCTTCAACAATCCAGTTGTGGCCATGGATTTTGGAACAGTTTCCATCATATCCCTTCAAGGCGTGGGCTGCTGCAAAATGGTCTTTTACATAAATTTCATACACCCCCGGCATAGCGTCTCCCATGTAGATAAATGTTTTTTTATTTTAAAAATCTTACCATAAACTTTGTCTTGAGTCAAAAAAAGTCAAGGGTAAGGTAAAATTCTTTGTCAGGCCCGGATTTGGAATAATAGGATTCGCTTCAAAAGGCCGGCAAAGGTCACGCAAAAAAAAAGCCCCTCAAGTAAATTGAGGGGCATTGTATAATCTTGGTAGCGACGCAGGGATTTGAACCCCGGACTCTGCGGATATGAGCCGCATGCTCTAACCAACTGAGCTACGTCGCCAAAAAACCCACGACATATATCATGGCGTTGATTGGCTTGTCAATTGTTATTTTTCAAATTGGGAGATATAATTTTGTGTTTACTTAAAATTCAACTACTTCAACCGTAAAATTTTCTAAATTATCCGGGAGGTTTGAAAAGACAAGCATGAAGGGTACAGATCCTTTCGGCTTTATATTAACATTTGAATTGTGTGATCCTTCCCGGATGGTCAATTGTTTGCTGATATCTGAGATATTGCCTGTTTTCAACATCTCCTCGGAAATAATATTTCCACAGAATACAGTCTGGGTTTTGGCCTTGATTTTTTCCTTGGTGATCAATGTTCCCTTGACCTGAATATAGCTATAAGGTACTGCTGCCGGATTTTCAATTTGCCCGGTGATAATGAATAGGTCTCCGACTGTATCATTGGAAACAAATCTGCCGTTGACACTTCCTTCGTTGGGGATCGGTTTGGGAGCAAGTTTTTCCGGAGTATCTTTTTTTAAAATATTTTCCAGGTAAGGTATTTTGATATCCGAGAAAGATGGTATTTTATAGTCCAGGGGCATTGTGCTTATATAGGTATAGGCACTAGCCACAAGGATAAAGAGCAGTAAGATCAGTATAACGGATCTGCCCATGGCAGATTTTTTTTTCCGTTTCCTAGGGGGAGAGGTATCCAGTTCAGGGGGATAAGTGGATTTTTCAATCAGGGCTTTTTCCCTGCCTTCTTCCAGACCTGTTGCTGCCGGTTGGTTTTCGGGTAATGGTTCTTCTACTTCAACGGGCTGATCATCTTCAACGGGTCGATCATCGGTCATCTCATATTCTTGAGAATCTTCTTTCGGTTCGGTATCCTGGTCTAAAACCTGGTCATAGGAAGAAAAATTATATTCTGGTTCGCCGATGTCTTCTTCAATTTGGGGTTCGTTTTCTGGATGATCGGTATCTTTGTTTGAGTCCAGGTTGTTTAATTCATGGTCAGGGGGGGCAACCGGTTCTTCATCAAGTTTTAAATCCGGCTTTGTTTCGCTGGTTGTTGTCTTTTGATCAATTGTCTTCTGATCAGTTATCTCTTGATCAGTTATTTCCTGGTCAGTTATCTCCTGGTCAGTTGTCTCCTGGTCAGGAGTCTCTTGGTCAGGAGTCTCCATTGAGAGGTCGCTAATCGTCATGTTTTGTTCATCTGAAGATTTTGTTTCCAATGCCAGCTCTTGTTCAGGGCTGCTTTCTTCAAATACTAGGTCTGCATCCTGGTCATCTTCAAAGGAAAGGTCTGCTTCAAGATCATCTTTTGTCGTTTCCTGGGAGTCTTGATCAAAACTTTCCAATTCAATGTCATCAAAATCGTCCGATTTTTGAGACTCTTTAATTTCTAACTTGGGCTCATCAAAGTCAATATCTACTTCGTCAAAGGTTAACTCATCCCCATCAAAGTCCAGGGTGTCTTGAGTCTCAGGAAGATCTGATTCCGTATCAAAGCTGATTTCAATATCGGCTGAATCTGCCTCTGATTCTTCCATTTTAAGCCCGATACTATTATCATTCGGACTGCTTTCTTCGGCCTTAAAATCCAGCTCGTCTATTTCAAAGTCGCTTTCTTCAAAATCCAATTCGTTATAATCAATTTCTTCCGGGGGGGCATCTTCCGGAAGATCAGATTTGATTTTTTCTTCCGGTTCAGATGCAGGGGGGCGACTATGAATCTGGGGAAAGGCTGTGAAAATATGCTTGCATAAACTACAACGAACCTTTGAACCTTCAGCTTTCAAAATAGATTCGTCAAGGTTAAAGCGTGTTGAACACTCATCGCAGGTAATAATCATTGCGCTTCCCCCTCCTATTCTTACAATTTCAAATCATATATTGCAGGCAAATTCCTGTATTTTTCATTGTAATCAAGTCCATAACCGACAATGAACCCTTTTTCAAGTGTAAAACAGGAGTAGCTGACATCAATTTCAGTTTTCCTGCGTTCGTGTTTGTCAATCAGGGAACAAATTTTGATCGACCTGGGATTTAGCTGTTGGATAAATTCAACAATTTTCAGCAGGGTGTTTCCTGTGTCCACAATATCTTCCACCAGAAGAATGTCCCGTCCTTCAAGTTCTAAGTCCGGTTTTTTGGTGAATACAATCTTCCCGGTGGATGATGTCCCTTCGTAGGAGGAGGCACCAATCAGGTCGATTTCATGATCAATGGATATTTTGCGGGTAAGATCCGATAGAAATATGAAGGATCCTTTTAAAATTCCAATCAATACCAGGTCTGAGTTTTCATAATCTTTTGTAATCGCTTCTCCGATTCTCTGGACCTGGGTTTTGATTTCTTCTTCAGAAATCAAGGGGATAAATTCTGGCATCAGATCTATAATCCTGTCTTTTCAAGTTCTTTGATAAGGTTTTTTTGTTTGTCATCTAATTTTTTTGGCATAATTATATTAATCACAACGAAGAGATCTCCGCAACCATTTCCTTTCATCTTAGGGATTCCATGGTTGGGGATTCTCATTTTTGCTTTGGAGTTTGTTCCCGGGGGAAGGGTAAGGTTGATGGTTTTCCCCGAAGGAGTGGTTACTTCTATTTTGTCTCCGAGAAGGGCCTGGGACAGTTTGACCGGTTGGAGAAAGCAAATATCGTTGCCCTCAATGGTAAGACCCTCCGGGGTGATGGGGTTGGCTTTAATATACAGGTTTCCTGTGGGGCCTCCATTGGGGCTTGCTTCTCCTTTTCCGGTCAGGCGGATCTTCTTTCCCTTGGTCAGCCCTTTGGGTATTTTAACCTCAATGGCCTTGGCTGTTCCCCCCTGGCTGATGGTAATGGTTTTTTTTGTGCCGTTGATGAGTTCATCAACGCTCAGGGGTATTTCATACTCAAGGTCTTTGCCCCGAACCGGGGCTTGGCGGCTACCTCAGCCACCGCCTGCGCTTTGGGAAAACGGATTTCCCCCCATACCGGAGAATCCGCCCCTGGAACCTGCCTGCCCAAAGGTTGATTTAAACCCACCCCCACCTCCACGGCCTCCGCCAAAACCAAATTCCTTTAAGATATCTCCCATATCAAAGTTCCTGAAAATATCCTCCTGGGAAAAACGCTGCTGAAAATCAGCAGATCCGTAAGTGTCATACTGGTTCCGTTTTTCAGTATCACTTAATACTGCGTAAGCCTCACTGATTTTTTTAAATTTGTCCTCAAGGGCTTTGTTACCCTGGGTTTTATCCGGATGGTATTTTAATGCAAGCTTTCTATATGCTTTTTTTATTTCAGCAGCACTTGCTGTTTTACTTATACCCAGTATGCTGTAATAGTCGTCGGCCATATCGTCTTCCTTATGTTTACTAAATTCAAATATTTAAGATGTTTGTGAGCTAAATAATAAGCGTCAACCAGCTCAAGTCAAGATTCTTTGTTTTTTTGGTAGGCTGAGATAGCCACCATTAAAACTGAAATAGCCGCCGGTGTTATGCCGTCGGTTCGGGAAGCCTGTCCAAGGGATTTGGGCTGTATGAGGCCAAGCTTTTCCCTGAGTTCATTTGAAAGACCATGGATATGGGTATAATCAAAATTCATGGGGATTCTTATCTTTTCCAGGTCTTTGAACTTTTTGATTTCATTGAGTTGGCGCTGGATATATCCTTCGTATTTTATTTCGATTTCCACCTGGTTCTGGGCCCGCTTTTTGATGGGGTTCTGGGGAGGTGAAATCTGTTTTAAGGCTTCATAAGTGAGTTGGGCCCGTTTTAATAATTGTTCAAGTTTAATGCCTGTTGTGATGGGATTGGTCTTGTGGTCGGCAAGAAATGTATTGACCGCTTTGTCAGGCTTGATTACGGTGGTTTTAACCCGGGTAATTTCTTTTTTTGTTTGGAATAGTATCTCTTTGCACAAATCCAGTTGTTCTTTGTCGATCAATCCGTAATCATAGCCTATTTGTGATAGTCTCAGGTCGGCGTTGTCTTCCCGTAGCAAAAGGCGGTATTCTGCCCGGGAGGTAAACATTCTATAGGGCTCCTGGGTTCCCCTGGTTACAAGATCATCCACCATGACTCCCATATAGGCCTGGGATCTGTCCAGAACAAAGGGTTCTCTTTTTTGCACCCTACAGGCAGCATTGACTCCAGCCCATAATCCCTGGGCTCCTGCTTCTTCATAGCCGGAGGTTCCGTTGATTTGACCCGCCAGAAAAAGGCCGGGAGTTCTTTTTACTTCCAGGCCCGGGGTGAGTTCCAGGGGATTGACATAGTCATATTCAATGGCATAGGCAGGTCTCATGATTTGTGCCTGCTCCAGACCTCGTACCGATCTTACGATTTGGTACTGGATTTCAAGGGGCATGCTGTTACCAAGTCCTGATGCATAAATCTCCTTGGAGTCAAGTCCTTCATATTCCAGGATGACATGGTGACTTTCCCTGTCCGGAAATTTTACAATTTTATCTTCAAAGGAGGGACAATATCTGGCAGATTTTCCTTTGATATGTCCACCGTAGAGGGCTGAGTGTTTCAAGTTTTGTCGGATGATCTCATGGGTGCCGGGGTTTGTATTTCCCATGAAACTTGGCAGCATGGGATTGCTGATTTTCCGGGTGGAAAAGGAAAAGGGTTTGGGAATGGTGTCGGCTCCATGGATGTCAAATTGGGAAAAATCGATGCTGTCTGCATGGAGTCTTGGTGGTGTACCGGTTTTCATTCGTCCCATGTTAAGGTCGAGTTCAGCCAGGTTCCTGGCCAAACCGATGGATGCAAATTCTCCGGTTCTGCCGGCTTCTATTCTGCTGGCTCCGATATGAACCATGCCCTGTAAAAAGGTCCCAGTGGTTATGACTACAGACACAGCCTCGTATTCAAACCCGGTCTGGTCGATGATGCCCTTTACCTGGTTGTCTTCCAGGATGAGGCTTTCCACCATGGCCTGTTTTAAGTCAAGACCAGGGGTTTTTTCAAGCACAGATTTCATCTGTTTTGAATATATGACCTTATCGTTTTGAGTCCTGGTAGAATGAACAGCAGGGCCTTTCCGGGTATTCAGGGTCCTATATTGGATGGCCGAGGCATCGGAAGCTTTGGCCATTTGCCCTCCCAGGGCATCAATTTCCTTTACCAGCTGCCCCTTGGCCATGCCGCCGATGGAAGGACTACAGGGCATGGCCGCAATTTTATCCATGTCTATGGTCAGTAAAAGGGTGGTGCATCCCATCCTTGCTGCGGCAAGTGCCGCTTCACAACCGGCATGTCCGGCACCGATTACGATAATATCATAGTTTTTTTTATAAAAATTCATAATCATTGCAGTATAGAATTTGTTGTTAATTTGGTCAAGATCCAGCAGGCATTAAATGCAGGTAGATATCCCAAAGCATGAGATATCATATGACATAGATGTTATCCATAATTTTTATCGGTTTTAAGGTAAATGAATTCAAATTTTTGCAGCAACGCGGCAGATGGGTGAGTTTTCGTTCAAGCACTATTTAATTTTTTAATTGCATTTGGTTCAGGGGATTGGCCCAGTTTATGGCGCTACAATAGGCCTGGTTTGTTTTTATTGTGTCAAGACCCAATTGGTTGATCATGGTATTGCTCTGCTCAAATGCAGCTTCCTCAAAATATCTGGCCAGTTTTAAAAGAGGAACATATTCATTATTATCTGACATACAAAGTGCTCCCTTGAGTTTGTCGGTCAGGGGAAGATGTTTTATTACCTTTGTCATGGGTTGGTTCAGTAATGTGTCCAAAAAAGAGAATGTGCCCAGCAAGAAGAGTGTATCTGGTTCAAAACCCCAGAAATCGTGGGATAGACCAACCTGTTCCAGAAATTTTCCCCTTTGTGCAGAAAGAAAGATCAGTTCTGATGCATGCTGGTTTTCCGATACTTCGGCAAGGAGAGCTACTCTGATCCATGGTTTTAAATTGTGCCATCCCAGTGTGGTAATAGCATCTTTGATGGAATATAGTTTCTTTTTAAATCCGAATGGGGCACTATTGAGATAGGAAAGCAGGCGGGTGCTGATGGCGGCATCGGCCTGAATGGTAGCTGCAATTGTTAAAAAATCAGGAGATTTTGCCTCTATTACTTTTATCAATTGAAATTTGGAAATGGTTCCGAAGGATATTTTTTTAGATGAAATTTCCCCGGATTTTTTGAAAAAAGAACCCTGGAAAAAAGAAAATCCAGCCCTGGAGCAGATCTCAAATTCGGTTTGGTTATTCACACGATGGGCCAGCATCATGGAATTATAGGAATTAGCTTGTTTACAGATATCTATCAGTTCGGGTAGCACTCGGTTGGAAATATCCATATATATAATATCGCTGGGATTAAAAAGAGTCTGGAAGGCTTTGTGATCTTCAATCCAGTTTACTGTTATCTGGTAGCCATCCTGTTTGAGTCGACCTAGTGCTTGAAGATGAGACTCAGATAGTTTGTCTGGATCTGTGATTTTAACAGCGCTTCGGCCCGGCGGAAGGGTATAGGGAAGAAATTCCAAAAGATTCTTCCGGGAAAAGCTGACCATTATTTTATTTTCCTTGTCCATTGTCTGTTCAAGTACCAGGGCAGTACCTGATATCAGATTTGCCGTGATTTCATCTCCTGTACTGGGATGGAGGAGTCGTCCTCCATCGGCAGAATAATAGATAAGTTCATATCCCCAGAGATTTTTTTTGATGTCGAATATGGGCAGTCTTGTGAAAATTGCCGGAATCAGGTTGTTATTACTTTTTTTTGTGTTCATCAATCCTCCGTGTCGCTATGGTTTGTGCTATTCGGGAAGGGAGTCTGTTTTCCAGATATCTTTGGCATATTCTTGAACCGCCCTGTCACTGGAAAATTTTCCCATATTGGCTGTATTCAGGATAGACATCTGTGTCCATTTGTTCTGATCCTGATAGGCCTTTGCAACTGCTTGCTGGGCTTTTACATAGTCTGCAAAATCTGCCAGGACCAGATAATAATCTCCCTGATCCACAAGGGATTGGACAATGGGTCTAAAAAGGTCAGGTTTTTTTGGGGAAAAAAATCCTGAATCAATCATATCAATAATCTTTTTGAGATCCTGATTTTCTTCATAGTATTTTTTGGGGTCATATCCTTCTTGTCTTTTTTTTACAACTTCGTCGGCTTTTAGTCCGAAGATAAAGATATTTTCTTTGCCGACTTCTTCCATGATCTCCACGTTGGCTCCATCCAGAGTTCCTATGGTTAATGCGCCGTTCAATGCAAACTTCATATTGCCTGTGCCCGATGCTTCAAGGCCGGCTGTGGAAATCTGTTCGGAAATATCAGCTGCCGGAATGAGCTTTTCTGCCTGGGAAATGCAGTAATTGGGTAGAAAAATGATACTCAGTTTTCCCCTGGCCAAAGGATCTTGATTGATGGTCCGGGATACCGAAGTGATCAGTTTGATGATCAATTTTGCCTGGGCATAGCCAGGAGCAGCCTTGCCGGCAAAGAAAAAACTGCGGGCAATGTCTTGGGACCCAGGATTTTCCCGGATTTGATTATACAATTGGATCACATGGAGAATATTTAGAAGTTGACGTTTGTATTCATGCATTCTTTTGGCATGGATATCAAAGAGAGTGCGGGGATTTACTCCTAATCCGGTTTTTCTTAATGTATATCTGGCCAGCTGTTTTTTGTTTGCAAGCTTCACTTCTCTCCATTGGGATTGGAATGATTCGTCGGTAGCATAGGCAATTAGATGTTTAAGGTGGTCCAGATCGGATATCCAGTCAGGGCCGATGGCCGCGGTGATAAGTTTTGAAAGTCTGGGGTTTGATTGATACAGCCATCGCCTGGGAGTGATCCCATTGGTTACGTTTCTTATCCGTCCGGGATATATTCGGTTAAAATCCTTGAAAAGACTTGTCTTTAAGATAGTGGAATGTAATGCTGCAACTCCGTTGACTGTATGGCTGCATATGATGGCCAGATGTGCCATTCTGATTCGTTTTTCATCTCCCTCCACAATTATTGACAGCTTGGTTGATAGATCCGGATCATGGGGGTATAATTTTGTTAAATTATTAAGAAAACATCTATTGATTTCATAAATGATTTCCAGATGTCTGGGTAAGAGTTTGCTGAATAGATCCACCGGCCATGTCTCCAGGGCTTCGGGCAGTACAGTATGGTTGGTGTAAGCAAAGGTTTTTTCACAAATGGCCCAGGATTCATCCCAGGTAAGTCCATATTCATCCATGAGTTGGCGCATTAGTTCTGGAATGGCAATGGAGGGATGGGTGTCATTGAGTTGAATGGCGGCCCAGTCGGAAAACGCATCAAAGGATTGGTGATCGTCCAGGTATTGTGAGATGATATCCTGCAATGTGGCAGAAACAAAAAAATACTGCTGTTTGAGCCTTAGTTCGCGGCCTTTTTCGATGGCATCATTGGGATAGAGAACCTTGGAAATGGATTCGCTTAAAATTTTTGCTTCTGCGGCACCGATATAGTCTCCCTTGTTGAAAAATTCCAGGTTAAATTCCCGGCTGGAGGTGGCGGTCCATAGTCTCATGTTAGTGACAAACTCGTCCTTAATGCCCGGGACCATGATATCACATGCCATGGCCATGACATCTTCCGTGTTCACCCAGCGAAATCTTTTGTTTCCGTGAATATCCGTGTAGGATTCAGACTTGCCGTAGAAATGTATTCTGTGAACATTTTCAAAGCGGAGGGTTTCCCAGGGATTTCCCCGTCGCATCCAGTTGTCGCTTTTTTCTTGTTGATATCCATCCTTCAGGATTTGATAAAAGATCCCGAAATCATAGCGGATGCCATATCCATAACCGGGTAATCTCAGCCGGGCGATGGAATCCATATAGCAGGAAGCGAGCCTTCCTAAGCCTCCGTTTCCAAGTCCCGGATCCCATTCTTCTTCTTCAAGAGCTCCTAGATCAAAACCAAAATCGGATAAAACATCCCGGGCCAGGTCTTCTATCCCCAAGGAGATTAGATAATTTTTTAAGAATCTTCCCGGTAAAAATTCCAGGGAAAGATAAAATACGCGTTTGGGTAAATTGTCCCTGCAGTATTTTTGGGTGTCGATCCATTGGTGAATCAGTCGATTTTTTATACTATAGGCAAGGCCCATAAAACAGGTGTACCGGTTCATCTCTTTTGGATCAAGGCCAAGATTGAATCGAATATTATGGTAAATTTCTTGTTTTAATTGATCCGCCTCGGATATTATGCCTATCTTTTGTTTGTCCAGGTCTTTATTGGGAGTATATGTTTGATCCATGGTGAACCCTTTTCCTAAAAAATTATTTTATGCTTTTCCTGCTGACCCCAGAACATGGATGTTTTTGTGTATATAAAGCTGTTTTAATGAATCCCTGGCAGGTCCCAGGTATTTTCTGGGATCAAATTGCCCGGGGGATTCAAAAAAGACTTTTCTGATGGCTGCGGTCATGGCCAGTCTGCCGTCTGAATCGATATTAATCTTGCTTACCGATAATGCAGCCGCTTTTCTGAGCTGTTCCTCAGGAATTCCGATGGCATTGTCAAGATTTCCACCATATTTATTGATGCACATCACTTCTTTTTCCGGTACCGATGAGGAACCGTGGAGTACAATGGGAAAATTGATCAGTCTTTTTTCAATTTCCTGGAGGATTTCAAATTTCAGGGGGGGAGGTACCAGGTTGCCTTTTTCATTTTTCGTACATTGTCCGGGGGTAAATTTGTTGGCTCCGTGGGAAGTACCGATGGATATGGCCAGGGAATCAACACCTGTTCGTTTTACAAAGTCTTCCACCTGTGAGGGGTTGGTGTAGGTGGATTTTTCTGCAGATACATCATCTTCAACACCGGCAAGTACACCCAATTCCCCTTCAACCGTTATATCATGTTGGTGGGCAAATTGAACTACCATGGCGGTTAGTTCAATGTTTTGTTCGTATCCATGGTGGGAGCCATCAATCATAACTGAAGAAAATCCCATCTCGATACAGCTTTTGCATAGATCAAAGGTATCTCCATGGTCCAGGTGAAGTGCGATGGGAATATTTCCCCCCAACTCCTTTGCATATTCAACCGCTCCCTGGGCTAAATATCGTAAAATGGTCTGGTTTGCATATTTTCTGGCCCCGGAAGAAACTTGAAGAATAACAGGAGATTTTGTCTCCACACAGGCCTGAATAATAGCCTGAAGTTGCTCCATGTTGTTAAAATTGTATGCGGGGACGGCATATCCGCCGGTTACAGCTTTTTCCAGCATGGACCGGGTGTTTACAAGTCCTATCTCTTTGTAATTGATCATGGGGTTTTCCTTTGCCTGTTGGGTGTTAGAGTTATTAGCTAAGTTGCTTGTATATTCACAATAGAATTTTCACAGTCTCCATAGGAAGAGTAAGAATAATTATCGGCCTCGGGATCGTTTCCCCAGGCGATCTGGTCAAAATAATATCTAAATTGGTATTGTCTGCCTGTTTCAAGGTCAAGGGTTACAATAAAATCTCCATTTTTGAGGGATTTCATAGGCGTTGCGATTTTATTCCAGTCATTGAATTCGCCGACAATAAAAATATGTTTTGCATCCCGGGATTCTTGTTTGGAAAGCCTGAATGTGGTCTTGCAGATTGGGCGGGTTTTTAAATACTGCTTTCGAATGCTCATACTTTGCCTCTCTTCAATCTTAATATTAATTGTTTGCCGATACCGAACCAGGTCAATGCTTATTAATAAATTGTGAATGGCAGCAAAAACCGGATTTCCAAGCTTTTCAGAGAATAGTTTGACAATTTACCGCTTTTTCCTAACTTGGAATATGTTCAGCCTCCCCGTGTCCATGTTTGTTTCCCATGTCGGATTTGAATTGGTTTTCACATAAATGAACCGGAGATAGAGTTGTAAAATGTACAAGAGAACAAAAAAGTAAGATTCAACCCAATATTCATTACCATACAATATATGAGGGAACAAGACAAAATGTTTTTGGGGGCCTTTCGGATTATTTTAAATCTAAAACCGGTATTTTTCCAAAAATGGCACTGTACTAATAGATCGGTTATGGTATAATCTTTCTTGTAGTTCACGGCGTAACAAATGGTATTCAATGATAAAAATCGTCTTAATCATTAGGATGGGGTGTTATCCATGGAAACGCTGCCATATGTGACCCAATCTCCTTTACCCGATCAATTTCTGGTCGTGTATTGCGGGGATTGTATTTGTTTTAAATTGCGTCTTTCAACTATGATCCCGGGGAAGGCATGGGTGAGAACCAATTTAGGGTCTGCCGACATTTCAAGAAAAGAGATTATTAATCGAATTGAAAAAAATGATATCAAGCTTGCCGGGGGATGGTATGATATTGAGATGGTGTTGGAAATCGATTCGGTCTATAAAGCGGTTCTTCCTTTTCATCAGATAGGGTCCTTCCAGGCTAAGTGTTTTTTTATTCCGGAAACCAGTGCCGTTCCCATCTGGCCCACCGGTGGTAATTGTGTCTTGAATGTGGAACCGGCAGGCACCTGTTGTGCCAATATTATTTACAATGCCTTTGTCAGGCAGTTTGGGCAGTCCAAAGTTGGTGTTACCCTGAAAAATAAGTTTGTATCCATTGTTGAAACACTGGATGCAAACGGGTATACCGTTATTCCTGAATCAGGTAAGTTCAGAGATCTCAAAAAAGAAGTTCCATTTATCTTTTCGGATCTTGGGTGCCGTGTCCTGCATCTGTTGCCCATACATCCCACTCCTACTACCTACGCCAGGATGGGGCGATTTGGCAGTCCCTATGCGGCCTTGAATTTTACGGAAGTCGATCCGGCCCTGGCAGTTTTTGATCCGTCGGCAACGCCCCTGGAACAGTTTATGGAATTGGTAGATATGGTTCATTTTTATAATGGGTATCTGTTCATGGATATTGCCATTAATCATACCGGGTGGGCAGCGTCCATCCACGAAACACATCCGGAATGGCTGATTAGAGGAGACGATGGGGAGATTAAGGCCCCGGGTGCCTGGGGAGTTGTCTGGGCCGATCTGACAAAATTGGATTATTCAAACAAGGATCTTTGGAAATATATGGCGGATGTTTTTTTGCTCTGGTGCCATAGAGGGGTTGACGGGTTTCGGTGTGATGCTGGATATATGATCCCGGTTGAGGCCTGGGAATATATGGTTGCAAAGGTAAGAGTTGAATATCCTGAAACACTTTTCTTTTTGGAAGGGCTTGGAGGAAGGGTTCAGACAACCAGGGATCTGCTCAACAAAGCTAATTTGAACTGGGCTTATTCCGAGTTGTTCCAGAATCATACCCACGAGCAAATAGCAGCATACCTGCCGACTGCCTACGAAATATCAACCACCTGTGGACATATGATTCATTTTGCAGAAACCCATGACAATAATCGTCTGGCATCGATTTCAACGGAATATGCCAAAATGAGAACGGCTCTTTGTGCACTTTTTTCGGTATGTGGCGGGTTTGGATTTGCCAACGGAGTGGAATGGTTTGCCACTGAAAAAATTAATGTTCACGAATCGGGCAGCCTGAATTGGGGAGATAGTCTCAATCAGGTCGAGTATATTGCAAGGCTGACCCAGATATTGAAAATCCATCCCGCCTTTTTTGGCCAGGCCCGTCTTACCCTGATTCAAAAAAACCGATCCGAGTGCCTGGTGCTGTTGCGGCACAATGAAGTGTATGGAAAAAAGCTTTTGATCCTGGTGAATCTTGATTGTAAAATTTCCAACAGGGCCTCCTGGCAAAGCGGGGAGACAGGAATTAAAGGAGTCTTGTTTTATGATTTGATATCCGGAAAGCCATTTAATATAGAGAAAAATGGTGATACCAGTGTGATTGGCCTGGCTCCTGGACAGGTATTGGCCCTGACACCCGATCCGGAGGATATAAAGCTTCTTGAAAAAAACAGGGATGATAATTCCCAGGCTCCTGCAAGGGTTTATCTGCAAAAGCTCAAGGCCAAGGTGTTGTCCATTCATATAGAATTTAAGGGATACGCAAATTTAAACGGCATTGATCTTGAACAAGAGGCTGTATTATTTGCCCGGGATCCTGTTGAGTTTATCAGGTTGTTTAATAAGAGCTCAAAGGAGAGCCGGGTTGTGGTACTGGATGTTGAAAGGGATTTGAAACGGCAATTGATGATTCCACCCGGGTTTTTTTTGTTTATCCGGTGCAAAAACAGTTTTCGGGCAGAACTTTTTGATGATACACGATCCGTCAAAAAATCCAGTGGGTATGAAGAGGGACTTTCAACCCCGGATAAAACCGGATTTTTTGCATTTTTTTCCCCAAAAGAAAGAAAAAAAATGTCCGGGGAATATACTCTGGTGCTGAGGGTGTTTGATCCTGGTGGAACCAGGGTGGAAAAAGTTTCTTTGTTATATCTGGCACCCTTTGATGCTCTGTCCATGCGTTCCTCCTTCACGAGAAAGGAGATCGTAAATACCCCCTTTTTAAAGCTATTGGCCACCACCAGAAGAGGGGGGATGATGAGGGCTGCTGCCTGGTGGAGCAGGCTGGACAGTCGTTATGATGCATTCCTCGGGGCAAATATGGATGATAAAATGCCGGAAAATAGGTGGATGGTTCTATCTCGATGCAGAATATGGGCGATATTCCAGGGGTATTCCCGGGAGCTTGTTCCGGATTGTCTTGAAAAGTTTTCCTTTTCCTATGACCATGGTGGTAAATGGCTGTTTCATGTTCCAACTTCGGAAGGTAAGTATTATGCTCTGGAACTTCATTTGGCCATGGATCCTGAAGATAATCATATCTGTTTGACCCTGGTTAGAAAAAGTTCCGGCAGTTTTTCGTCGGCTGTTCTTGATGACGATAGGGAGATCACCTTGATTATCCGGCCCGATATCGAAGATAGAAGTTTTCATGAGCCTGTAAAAGCCTTTACAGGTCCTGAAAAGGACTGGCCCAATGCTATCCGAGCGCTAAACGATGGATTTTTTTTCTCACTTTCCAATAACAGGCAATTGGGAGTTTTCATATCAAAGGGAGAGTTTGTCCAGGCACCTGAATGGCAGTATATGGTGCATCGTCCCCTGGAAGCCCAACGGGGATTGGATTCGGAATCGGATCTTTTCAGTCCGGGATATTTTACTGTTTTAGCCAGGGGAGGGCAAACCCTGAGGCTGGATGCTGCCGTCGTTGAAAATTGTGCGCAAAAGGCCGATTTTGATTCTCAGATAGATTTTTTTGAGCCCGGGTCCTTTGAAAAGAGTATGCCGTTATCCGAAGCAATTTACAAAAGCCTTGATGCATTTTTGGTTCACCGGGGGGAAGATAAAAGTGTGGTTGCAGGATACCCTTGGTTTCTGGATTGGGGACGAGATAGTTTGATATTTTGCAGAAGTTTGATTGAAGTCCAACGGTTTTCCGAGGCAAAATCTATATTAAGATTGTTTGGCAGGTTTGAAAACCATGGGACTTTGCCCAATATGATCTGTGGGGGGGATGCAAAAAATATTGAAACTTCCGATGCTCCGTTATGGTTTTTTACCTGTTGTAAAGAGTTGGTTGAAAAAGAGGGCAATACAAATTTTTTAGATGAAATTCTTGATAAGCGGACAATTAAACAGATTCTTTTATCCATTGCAAATTCTCTGATAAAGGGAACACCAACAGGTGTGGTGGTAGATCCCAAAACCATGTTGCTCTATAGTCCTTCTCATTTTACATGGATGGACACAAATTTTCCTGCAGGTTCTCCACGCCAGGGATATCCCGTTGAAATCCAGGCTCTATGGTATAATGCTCTGGTTTTTCTTGGCACCATTGATGGGGCAAATGGAAAAGACTGGCAAAAGCGTGCAATAATAGTTCAGACCAATGTTTTTGATCTGTTCTGGAAGGCAGAAGCCGGTTTTTTTTCCGATTGTCTCCATTCAGATGGGCCGGGCAGTGCAAAAACAGCAGTGCCCGATGATGCTTTGAGGCCGAATCAACTGTTTTTATTTACCCTGGGGGTGATAAAAAATAAAAAAATTGCCCGGCAATGTGTTGAAACCTGCCAGGAATTGCTTGTTCCAGGAGGTATAAGGAGTCTGGCGGATAGAAGGCTTGAATATCCCCTTCACATTTTTCACCATGATCAATTGTTAAAAGATCCCTACCATCCCTATTCAGGAGAATACAGGGGGGATGAAGATACTGAAAGGAAACCCGCCTATCATAATGGAACTGCTTGGACCTGGCCGTTTCCTGTATTTTGTGAAGCATGGGCCATTGTCTTTGGTATTCATAGCCATGGCACCTGCCTGGCGTGGCTGGGCAGTGTGCTGGCGTTGATGAGAAAAGGGGCGGCCGGATATATTCCTGAAATCCTTGATGGAGATTTTCCCCATACTTCAAGGGGATGTGATGCCCAGGCCTGGGGGGTAAGTGAAGTTGCCAGGGTAATGCACAAATTGTTACACTAGGACTTGGCACAGGAGAATATTTATCATATGGAAAAAATACAAATTTATAAGGTATATCCTGCCATTCCGGAACCATTGTCGTTTTTGGATGATCTTGCCAGAAACCTGTGGTGGTGTTGGAACCATGAAGCCATTGAATTGTTTCGCAGAATTTATCCGGCCCAATGGGAAAAAATCGGGGGCAATCCCGTGGCTTTTCTTTCCAGTATATCCCAGAGCCGGTTTGAATCTCTTTTAAACGATGAGAGTTTTTTGAGTCATTTGGAGCAGGTAAAGATCAAATTTGATGAAATGATGTCTTCGGCTTCCCGGATTGAAATAGTCGATCTGGATCCCCAAGAGACTATTGCCTATTTATCCATGGAATTTGGTCTCCATGAGTCCCTCCCGTTTTTTGCAGGTGGGTTGGGAATTCTTGCCGGAGATCATATGAAAGCTGCATCCAATTTGGGGATCCCCTTGACCGGTGTCGGTTTATTGTTTCGAGAAGGCTATTTTAAACAATTTCTTGATCACCACGGGTGGCAGCAGGAAACCTATCCCATAAATGATGTGTTTGATCTTCCGGTTCGGCAGGTAATGGATTCCTCAGGATTTGAATTGATCATAGAAATCCCAGGCCCTGAAGGTTTGATAAGGGCCGGTGTCTGGCAATTGAGTATTGGTAAGCTTAAACTTTTTCTTTTGGATACAAACTTACCTGAAAATCCAAAATCCATTCAAGATATTACAGCGAGACTTTACGCAAGCCACGGGGAAATCCGTCTTGCCCAGGAAATCTTATTGGGTATAGGTGGTATCAAGGCTTTGCAGGCCATGGGTCTTTTTCCCAAAATTTGTCATATGAATGAAGGGCATTGTGCCTTTGCCGGGCTGGAACGAATTTGCATCCTCATGGATTCCTTGCAGGTGGATTTTCCAACTGCTGTTCAAATTTGTAAGAGAACAGGTATTTTTACCACCCATACCCCGGTGGCTGCCGGTCATGATGAATTTGCCAAAGCGTTGATTTATCCCTATATCAAACCCTATGCTGAAAAATTTTCCATCCCTCCCGATGAATTGCTTTCCTGGGGAGAGCCTTACGGTACTAAGAATACAGGAAAATTTTCCATGGTGATTTTTGGTGTTAAATTTTCAGGCTATATTAATGGTGTTAGCCGTCTCCACGGCCAGGTAGCACGTAGAATGTGGCAGTCTTTATGGCCAAGAAGATATGTGGATGAAGTCCCGATTTCCCATGTTACCAACGGGGTGCATATCAGTTCTTATCTTTCCAAAAATAAAAACTCTTTATTTGAACGTTATCTAGCTTCAGATTGGTTTAATCGGCTGTCCAACCCGGCTTTGATTGCAAGAATTGAGACCATTGAAGATGCCGATCTATGGCATGTTCATGAACTGGACAGGTCTTCTTTGATTCGAAAATGTCGGCAATTGGTTTTAGCGCAGTATGAGCGGCGAAATGCCTCCAGAAATAAATTGGATGAACTGGCCGGGTTATTGGACCACCATGTGCTGACCATCTGTTTTGCAAGGCGGTTTGCCACCTATAAACGTGCAGGCCTCCTGCTCAAGGATATTCCCCGCCTGACAAGGTTGATCACGGATGAGAAACGGCCCATCCAGCTTGTTTTTGCAGGCAAGGCCCATCCCAATGATAACGAAGGCAAGAATATTATCAAGAGGATTGCAGATTTTGCCAAGGTCCATGATGTCAGATACCGGGTTGCCTTCATCGAAAATTACGATATCAATATTGCAAGATACATGGTCCAGGGATGTGACGTGTGGCTGAATACACCCCGAAGGCCCAATGAAGCTTGTGGAACTTCCGGGATGAAGGCATCGGCAAATGGGGGCTTGAATCTATCTATTCTTGATGGGTGGTGGTGTGAAGGGTTTAAGCAGAGTCGGGGATGGTGTATTGGAAATGGGGATCCCTATGATGATTATGAATATCAGGATGATGTGGAAAGTCAGGCTCTGTTCAATGTCTTGGAAAATGATGTAATCCCCAGGTTTTATGATAGAAAAAGAGGTCATCCTCCGGTTTTATGGATAGCAATGATGAAAGAAGCCATGAAAATGGCCATATCAGATTTTTCCAGTGATCGGATGGTCAGGGAGTATTCAACCAGGTATTACATCCCGGCCGCTATAAATTTTAAACAATTAACAGTTAATAGCGCCGCAAAAGCCCGGGAACTTGCCCAGACTCAAGTTCGACTGATATCTTTGTGGAGTCGTATCATATTGTCAAAACCGACCCTGGTAACAGAGGATGATTTTTTGGTGGGGGATACCTTCAGAGTTACTCTGAAGGTGTTTCTTGGTGAATTGACACCCGAAGAGGTGGAGGTTCAGGTATATCACGGTAAATTAAGAGCTACCAATGAGTTCGAAGGAAGTCGTGCCGAAAATATGTGGTTACAGGAAAACCTTTCTCCTGGCCACTTTCTTTATGCCTGCACTATCACCTGTGCAGATTCCGGTCGTTTTGGATATACGGCCCGGGTGATTCCCAAGGGAGATGAGATATTTAGTCATACTCCTGGCCTTATCACCTGGGCCAATGGAGAATAATTGTGGGTATAAATTGAAACCAGGATAAGGAAAATGGCTAGGAAACCAAGAATCTTAATTGTGACGCCGGAAGTGACCTATCTGCCGGAGGATATGGGGAAATCCTCCAATTATTCCGCAAAGGCAGGTGGCCTTGCCGATGTCTCGGCTGCTCTGATCAGCGCCTTATTTGATCTTGGTTGTGATGTCCATGTAGCTCTGCCGGACTATAGGTCTATTTTCGATGGATATAGCACAACAATGCACAACCGGGAACTTGAAAAAATTCGAAAACGCCTGGATGAGGAAAGAATTCATCTGGCAGCAGACAGGGCATTTTATTATCTGGATAATATCTATTCGGGGTATTCGGATAAGGACCTTAAGGTGTCCTTGGCTTTTCAAAGGGAGGTTATTAATAATATTATTCCCCGGGTTAAGCCGGATATCATCCATTGCAATGATTGGATGACAGGTTTGATTCCTGCCATGGCCAGGTATCTTGAAATTCCCTGCCTGTTTACTATTCATAATATTCATACCATGACATCTACCATGGCGCAAATTGAGGACAGAGGGATTGATGCGGCATCCTTTTGGCAGTGGTTGTATTTTAATTCTCCTCCGATTAACTATGAGGAAAGTCGTGGGTGGAACCGGGTGGATTTTGTAAGTTCAGGTGTGTTTGCCGCCCACTATGTGAACACGGTGAGTCCTACATTTTTAACTGAGATAGTGGAAAATCGTCATCCCTTTGTGGAGGCTTGCCTGAAAAATGAGTTGAGTCATAAATATTATGCCGGTTGTGCCGTCGGTATTTTGAATGCCCCGGAGCCTGAGTTTAACCCGGCCGTTGACGAGATGATCCGGTACAATTTCGGGCCGAAAAATCACCGGAAAGAAAAATGCCAGAATAAACAATATCTCCAGAAAATATTGGATCTTGAGCAGGATGAGAATGCGGTTATGTTCTTCTGGCCATCCCGGCTTGATCCGGTTCAAAAAGGGTGCCAGCTTCTGGCTCAGATCATGTATGATATTGTCTCCCAGTACTGGGATGCCAATCTTCAGATTATCTCTGTGGCCAGCGGAGAATATCTGAAACATTTTCATGATATTGTCAGGATTCATGGCCTTGGGCATAGAATTGCCATTTGTGGATTTAATGAGGGTCTCTCCCACCAGGCTTTTGCCGCCAGCGATTTTGTGTTCATGCCGTCTTCATTTGAACCCTGTGGTCTTCCCCAGATGGTGGGTGCAATTTATGGGACTCTGCCCATTGTTCACGATACAGGGGGGTTGCATGATACTATCCGTCAATTGGATCACCCTGGAGATACAGGTAACGGGTTTTTATTTAATTCCCATGATGCCAACGGGTTTAAGTGGGCCATAGATCAGGCCATGAAGTTTTATTTTCTGGATTCCGATTTAAAAGAAAGACAAATTAAGCGGATTATGATTGAAAGCGTCCTTGAATTTAACCATAGCCGATGTGCGGAGTCATATATAAATTTATATGGAAAAATGCTTAAAAGACCATTCCTTGTCTGATCCGGGAATTTTCAATGACCCTTATTTGCTTGTCTATGCCGATACCATATCGTATAGACGCCTTTATGCCCTTGCCTGGGAGGACAAAATAAAAGGGGCAAATAAAGGTTCTTTACAGTCTTTTGCCAATTACCATGATACCTTTGGGCTTCATTTTGAAAAGGACAATAATGCATGGGTGTTCAGGGAATGGGCTCCCAATGCCTGCGCCATGTTCATCGTGTGTGAAAAAACCTCCTGGTTAAAACACCGGGACTTTCAGCTTGAAAAAAAAGATAATCAGGTGTTTGAAAAATATTTTGCCAGGGAGACCTTTTCCCATGAAGATCTTTTCAGGCTCAAAGTGGTCTGGCCGACAGGAGAAGGAGATAGAATTCCAATTTCCGCCCGGAGGGTGGTTCAAGATTCCCAAACCCTTATTTTCAATGCCCAGGTCTGGCAGCCAGAGGAACCATATCAATGGGTCATTTCAGAGTTTTTACCTCCAAAGGTCCCGCTTTTGATTTATGAAGCCCATGTGGGAATGGCATTGGAGGATTGTAGGGTGGGAACATATCGTGAATTTGAACTAAATATTTTGCCTAAAATAGTAGAAGCCGGGTATACTGCAATTCAGTTGATGGCCGTCCAGGAACATCCCTATTACGGGTCATTCGGGTATCATGTCTCCAATTTTTTTGCGCCCTCATCCAGATTTGGAACCCCGGATGAATTGAAATCTCTGGTTGATGCAGCCCACAAAAGGGGGATTCGGGTATTGATGGATATTATTCATTCCCATGCCGTGAATAATGAAGTGGAAGGGATTTCAAACTTTGACGGAACCGATTTTCAGTTTTTCCATCATGGCCCAAGGGGCCGTCACCGTCAATGGGATTCAAGATGTTTTGATTATGGTAAGGAATGGGTTTTAAAGTTTCTTTTATCCAATTTAAGATTCTGGATCGAAGAGTTTCACATGGACGGATTCAGGTTTGACGGTATCACCAGCATGCTCTTTGCGGATCATGGCCTTGGAAGAACATTTACAAACTATGGGGATTATTACGGAGAAGATGTGGATGAAGATGCCTTGGCATACCTGTATCTTACAAACCGCCTGGCCCACGATATGGGAAGAAAAATAATTACCATTGCCGAAGATGTCAGTGGATATCCAGGGCTTGCCGCACCTGCCTTTCGGGGTGGGATGGGGTTTGATTATAGGTATGCCATGGGAATTGCCGATTTCTGGATACGTCTTTTAAAAGAGTTTCGGGACGAACAATGGCATCTTGGCACCCTCTGGCATGAGCTGACAACCAAAAGAAACGAAGAAAATACCATCAGCTATGCTGAATCCCACGACCAGGCATTGGTGGGGGATCAAACCCTTATGATGCATCTTATGGGCCGCCATATCTATACCTCCATGGAAAAGGATAATGCCTGTGTGGAAACTGCCAGGGG
This sequence comes from Desulfobacteraceae bacterium, assembly GCA_024226935.1. GTDB lineage: Bacteria > Desulfobacterota > Desulfobacteria > Desulfobacterales > Desulfobacteraceae > NBML01. Next base: position 19,100 of record JAAELK010000076.1, on the reverse strand, counting down.
AGTAGCTTTGCATAAGATGATCCGTCTGATTACTATTGCCACGGCGGATGCGGGCTATTTGAATTTTATGGGAAATGAGTTCGGGCATCCCGAATGGGTGGACTTTCCGTCGGAGAAAAATAGTTTTTCCTTTGAGCATGCCCGGAGGCAATGGTCACTCAAATATAACAGGCAACTGTTTTTTTCCTGTCTTTTTGAATTTGATAAACAGATGGTGGCCCTTGTAAAGGCCCACCATCTGTTTTCATCATCGAAGTTAACTCTTTTGTATATCCATGAGGATGACAAAATTATTGCTTTCAAAAGAGATCAATTGGTTTTTTTATTTAATTTTCATCCCTCAACTTCTTTTTCCGATTATATGATTGATTTGCCGCCGGGGGAGTACCGGATGATTTTTGATTCCGATGAAATTTGTTTTGGCGGAAAAGGGCGGTTGTTAAAAAATCAGTCCCATTTTACATTGTATGATCCTGCAGTTTTCGGTAAACAAAATCTTATCCGTCTTTATCTGCCCACAAGGACTGCCATGGTATTGAAATTGAAAGCAACCGCCCCTTACTGAAGGCCCGATTGTATTGGGGATAATACCCTTAAATCATTGGGGATTTTCTTTTATAATCCACTGGAGTTGTTTATATTCTCTGTCACATTATCTTTTATTCCCGGGACAAGACCGTTGATATCTCCTGCCTTGAGCCCAATTTCCGCCATCAGTGAATCGAGGAGCGGTGCCTGGCCTCGATATCTTAGTGCACTATTTACAAGTTGATCGGATAGGCTGGCAGAGCTCTGGACAGCTTGATCACCATCTGTATTTACACCATGGCCTCCTGTCAGGCCATCTACGTGAATTATTTTTATCCCGTCAATGTTTTCCATCGGTTTTACGCTTTCTTTTATAATTTCAGGCAGGTGTTTGATTAATGCCATCCGGACCTGCATGGCAATCTGTTGCTCGGAAAGAATATTGTCGGACTCATTGATCGCCCGTTGCCCCTTGGCATCAACGGCATAGCGTTGTTCTGCTGCCTTGGCATTTAAAAGTTCCGCATCGGCCTCACCCTGGGCTTTGATTCGATGTTTGTCAGCTTCAGCATTGGCAAGAGTTCTGACAGCTTCGGCCTTGTCCATGGCTGAAAGCTTTTCGGTATCTGCGGCAATTTTAATTTTAATGGCCTCGCGCTCAGCATTTTCTCTTGCCTTTACCAACTCGACAGCCTTGGTGCGCTCTGCAATCTCGGTATCCCGCACTGTTTTAACCGCTTCCTCTTCCTTGACCGCTATGGCTCTTGCCCTATCAGCTTCAGCCTGGGCTTCCGACTGGGCTCTGGATCTTTCTGCAATTGCAATGGCTTTATCCTGCTCGGCAAGTTCCACGGTCTTCTTTTTTTCGATCTCAGAACTTTCGATTGCTCTTTCTTTTATAATATTTTTTTCTTTTAATAATTTGTCTTTGTCAATTCGTTCTTCTTCAACTGAACGTTCCGCCAAGATGCTTGACATGTCGACATTTTTTTGGGATTCAATCTGGGCTTCTTCTGCTTCCCGTTTTTGTTCTGCCTGTTCCTTGGTAATCTCGGCCATTTGAGCGGCACGTCGGATTTCGATCTCCCTTTCCTGTTTGAGTTTTGCGTATTCTTCTTCTTTTATAATTTCAAGCTTTTGCCGTTCTGCTTCAAGATTTTTGGTGGCGATTGCAACTTCTGTATCCTGTTCTATATCATTTCTTTTTTTCCGCCGTTCTTCAATTTTTTCAGTTAATTTTGTCAATCCTTCTGCATCAAATGCATTGTCAGGGTTAAAATGACTTTTGTTTGTCTGGTCCAATCCAGTCAATGATACTGTCTCAAGTTCAAGGCCGTTTTTTAGTAAATCTTCGGTTACAACCTGTTGCACCTTTTGAACAAAATCAACACGTTGTTCATGCAATTCCTCCATGGCCATTTCAGCGGCAACCGCACGCAGGGCATCAACAAATTTACCCTCCACCAATTGCTTTAACTGTTCCGGGTGCATTGTTTTCAGCCCCAATGTCTGGGCGGCACTTGCGATGGCATCTTCCGTGGGTTTGGCCCTGACATAAAATTCTGCAGCAACATCAACTCTCATGCGGTCCCGGGTGATCAGGGCCTGTTCACTATTGCGCTTGACTTCCAGTCTGAGGGTATTCATATTTACAGGTATCACTTCATGGAAAACCGGCAATACCAGTGCCCCACCATTCATTACCACCTTTTGTCCTCCGAATCCGGTTCTGACAAATGAAATTTCCTTGGTGGCCCGTTTGTATAATTTGGCAAAAATTAAGGTCATTGTTATCAGGGCAATTAGAATGATACCCGCAATAGTAAGTATACTGACAATGTTTTGCATCTTGTCTGCTCTCCTTCAAATATTGTGTTTTGTTTTTATTAGATGTTTTCTTGCTTGATTGGTAGGTTGATTGTTGAAAATAAAAAAATTTCTTTATGAATTGTGCTTGAACTTTTGGTCAATCCATATCCTGCAAGGCTCCTATTGAATTTCCAATTGCCTTGAAACCGGAACTTGTCTGGGATACGATTAATACTTGATCACCCTGGTTGAACTCTTCATCATCCATATCCGGTTCAACCATAAGATAGTGCGCTGTTCCAAATTTATCTTTGAATTTGGCCTGGGCAGAGTTATTCTTGGTGGCCCTGCCCAGTGTAATGACCGCTACCCGCCCGATAAAACTTTTTTCAGTAATCGCCTCGGTCTCATCTTTGGGCATTATCTTTGCCGTTATACCGGTAACTACCCGGACAATGGGTAATGTGATAGGAAGAGTGATGCCAGAAGCAATAATAACCGGTAAAAACAAACCGGTTAGTTTAACCGCCATTGATTGAACAAAAAGACCGATTAATCCAAAAACTGTGAGAAAGGCAATAAGAATGATCAGGAACGGAACCTGACCTATTCTGAACCAGCCAAAGGTTTTTGTTAATATCCCCGGTGATGAAATATCCGGGGAATCCAAATGCCCATGCATGTGGATATGACAATCCGGAATGAAGGAGTCTATCATGTGTGAAAGCCCCATTCCTATCATGGTGGTGACGCCCTCAAGACAGGCGATCATAATCATAATGGTTAATGAAATCATGAAAGGCAAATTTTGGCTTTGCAGCATGAAGTCAACCATCTTTACTGGGTATCTCCTTTTATTTTAGATAACCTTTCTTGTATTTTACTTTTTCTGGTCATTTTTGCAAGCTCTGCAAGCTGGGCCTCTGTCTTTGGGTCAGATATCATATTATTCCCGGGAATACCTGTTTTTTTTTCCATCACCCTTTGAAAAGAGGATTCAGCCTTTGATACTTTATTTTCAATATTACCCGATTTTTCTGAAGATGGGGTCATTCCTGAAAATATGTTCTCTTTTTCCACAAGTTTTTGGAATTGCAGAAGTTCCTCTTTCATTTCCCGTTTTTTGGCTTGGAGTGCATTAACGTAGTTTTCAAGTTCTTTTTCCTGGTGGCTACAATCATTAATTGTTGTCTCAAGAATGGGAATCTGGGATTCAATATCCAGTTGTCTTGCAATGGCAGCTTCGGCCAAATCATCACGATTTTCCTTGACAGCCACTTCTATTTTTTCATTCAGATTTTCATGTTTTTTATTTTCTTCCATGAGCTTTGAACTGGCCAGATGTTTTTTTGCAACCATTCGTCCCAATTCATTTCTAACATCGTCAATGGCAGATTCAATTTCTCCTATGGATTCGGATAATATTGATTCGGGAGCAATATTTTCCAGTGAATCGATGAGGGAATGAACACTGCCACTGATAATCCGGCCCACTCGGCCGATGAGTCTTTCTTTCATTTTTGTCTCCTTATTTTATTACAAATTGTATCAATAATACAGCTAGTCAAGGGCTTGTCAATAAATGTTTTCGATTGAATACAAAACGGCTTAAATGATTTGGTTTACTCGCGTAAAGCAGCAAATTTAATTTTTTTACTAAATTTTGATTAGAGTATTGAATCCAGATGATTGGATCTGTTTTTTGTCTGGCTTAATAGGGTTCCATTAAACATTTGGTACAAATTCCCCACGAGATATTGTGTAATCGATTGAAAAGATATAAAATTCACGTGTTTGAACCTTCCAGAAAAAGGAGAACAAATTTATTAAATTTTTTGAAAAGTTCAAAATGATATTTATCGTGTTATACCAAAGAGTTATTGAGATCTCCGTGGGAGATTTATCAATTTTGCTAAATATTTCAAGCGGTTATGTTTATAGGTGCTTGTTTTTCAAGCACCGAAAGTTGAGTTAAGACAAAAAAAATATTATTTTGGAAAATACTCTGTTTCTGAAATTCCGTGCTTTTTTAATATTGACTTAAAAATACCGTTAGTTCGTATTTTTTCTAATCCCGCATTCAGGTCCTTTAATTTTTGTTTAAAGTCAGGGGTTTTTTGGGAAATCATCAAGTAAGCTGGACGTCTTGTGAATGGTGGTTGTATAAACTCAATTTCATTTATGATTCCTTCAAATCCGGATAACTTTGCGATATTGTTCAAGTTAGACCTTGAATATTTAAATCCTGTTACGCCTAAATCGATGTTTCCCAAATAGACCATTTTTAAAATCTGTTCGGATTCGTTTACAAATATTTTATTAAGATGATCAGCTTTATCGAATTCCTCACCCATGGAAGCACTGCGTTCAACTCCAATATCAAAAGAACTAACATCGCTAAAATTGCCAGTATACTTTATGTCTTTCCTCTTTTTTTTCTTAAAAAAACCAGTTGTGATAAAGGCAACCGGGTGATCAGGATAAACAAACAATTCTTCCCTCTCTTTTGTCCAGTAAGCTATAAGTATACCATCATATTTTCCATCTTTTGTATCGGAAAAAGCTCTGGCCCAGGGTGCAAACTTGACGGATACATTGTAGCCTTGTGTTTCTAAAGCGATTTTGGACAGTTCCCAGGACATCCCATGTTCTGTGGTTTCCTTCAGTGTAAATGGTGGATGAGCAACGGCTATTGCATGAAAATATTTTTCTGCTGCCATTATACCCTTAGTACACAGTAGTATAGCCATCAAAACAAGTGCCCGAAATATAATTAATCGTTTCATTCGAACCTCCAGTTTATTACATGAGATGTAAAATTAGAGTGGTACAGTAAAAGTAGACACCATAATTTTAAGATTATAGATTAAAAGAGGAGGTGTCAAATGGTTAAAAGGAAGAACCGATCTTACACACAAGAATTTAAAGAGGAAGTTGTAAAACTTGTTACAGAACAAGGATATAGTGCATCAGAAGCTGCTATAAATTTAGGGGTTAACTTTTAATAGAATGCCAAGTTTTTAAAAAATTCTATGGGGATTTCCACCCAAATGTGCAATTATATCCACCGTTACACGATTTGCATCTTATCAAGAGGGGTTGTTATGAATTTCAAAAAAATAACTTATATTTTTGTATGTTATAGTTTAATAACATTTCCATTATTTATTAATTTATCATATGCAGCTAAACGAACAGTTGAACTTGCAGGTTGGATAAATGACACTGGATTTATGTATGATGAAGGATTTCAAAAATTTGTTGAAAATAAAGAATTTTTTACTGAAATTAATCCATATTGGTATAATATTGGAACATCAGATTATGGCGATGGCACATATATAGTAGATGGATTAATTTATAGACGTGATGCATATGATGAAAGAATTGTAACTGAAGCTCATGATAATGATGCACATCGTACACTTGTTTTACCAACAATAGCAGATGGTTGGATTCCTGATTTCTCTTCTGGTAATCAGGTTGAACAAATTATTAATAATCCTACAGCTAGACAAACATTAATTAATAATCTTGTAGCCGATGCAGTAGCCTTTAATTATGATGGTTGGGATCTTAATTTTGAAGCTAGTCCAACTATTGTTGGTAATGGCAGGGCTACCTTTCCATCATTTATAAGAGATTTGGCCCTGGCCCTGAAAGCTGAAGGTAAAAAATTATCTGTTACTATTAAATGTGTAAAATCTTCCACGGATGAAGAGCGTGAATTATTTGATATAGCAGCTCTTGCTGAAATTGAAGAAGTATGGCGTTTTAAAATTATGGGTTTTGATAATAATTTTGAGTTAGGAGAAGATGTACCAAACGCAATAGCTGATTATTATTGGTTAGATAACTGTCTTGAATATATGCTTCGTACCCAAGGTTTACCTGCAAATAAAACACAATTAGGTTTACATAATTTTGTACGTATATGGGAAAATACTGGAGGAAGTTCTTATATACATGATTCTGTTAATTTTAGAAGTTTTGACTGGTTGCAGGAATATAATACAAGTCCTTATAATTGGGATTATACCACAAAAGAATCTTGGGTTGACTTTACATATGAAAATTCAACTTATCGTGCATTTATAGGTGATGCACCGACAGTTTCAGCGAGATTTCCATTAATCGATAAATTTGATTTGGTTGGTCTTACATTTTGGGTTTTAGAAGCAGAAGATGATCAAATCTATCAGAAAATAGCCGCCAGATGGAAACCATCCAATACCGAGGGGCTAATTCATCAAAGTTTGAGGCATTGAAGCGAAAGCAACGTATTTCTTATTTTATCTTCGCTTCCATGGGTGTAGATCCGAGCCAAGTCATTTAAGATAGTGGGGTCTTTTTCTTGACAAAAGGTAGGCCTTATTCCAATAGCTAAACCATCCCGATGACGGGTCATGAAATAAGGGTATAGTTTTTGAGTGGGAAATTGGCTGTTAGTTATATTGATGACCCATTATAGTTTTTGGATTCCCATTGGAGTCATCTTGGTTTTTTGTTATAAAACAGGATTTGGTTTTTGGGGTTATTTTTTTTACATATGGGGCATTCCTGCATTCCCAGGGGCTTTTCAAGGCCGCTTCGGGCAAGAAGCTCTTCATCATTAAAAATAGAGATTGTCGGGCCATCCGCTGTGATTTTTCCCTTATGCAGGACAATGGTCCGCTGGCATACATCCAGGGCCATATCAAGATCATGGGTGGCAATAATTTTGGTGTGTTCAAATGATTTTAACAATTTGATGAGGCGTCTTCGTGACAGTGGGTCCAGATTGGAACTGGGTTCGTCCATTACCAGGATATCGGGTGAACAGGCAAGGATGGTCGCAATGGCAACGGCACGTTTTTCACCACCTGATAATTTATAGGGAGGCCGATTTATCAGGTGGGTTGCACCCACGGTTTCAAGGGCGTGGGTAACTCTTTGTTCCACCTGATTTTCAGGCAGTCCTAAATTTATGGGGCCAAAGGCTACATCATCAAAAACCGTCGGCATGAAAAGCTGGTCATCGGGATTCTGGAAGACCATCCCCACAGATCGTCTGACGGCTTTTATATTTTTTTTGTTTAAAGGATAGTCTCCGATACTTATCTCGCCCTGGGTGGAAATCAGGCATCCGTTCAGATGAAGAAGTAAAGTGGATTTTCCGGCACCGTTGGCACCCACCAATGCCACCGATTCTCCATGGGTGATTTTAAAGGAGATGTTGTTTATTCCGATGGTTCCGTCGGGATAAGTATAATTAAGATTATCTGCCTGTACAATATGATGACTCATTAGAGAATTCCCGCAATTATTTCGCCTATTTTTACAGGCAGGTTATAAGATCTGGTAAGTATGAATATAAATGACCAGATAAGCACAAACCGGATCTCTTTATACCCGAATTTCATGGGCCGGTTAATGGGGATATGTCCGTCAAAGCCTCGACAGCACATGGCAAGATGGATACGCTGGGCACGATCCAATGTCTGCAATAATAACTGGCCCAGCAGGGATATAAAATATTTAAACCCAAGGCCTTTGGAATCAAAGGAGCGCAGGGATCTGGCCCTGAGCATTTTTGCGCCTTCTTCAATCAAAACAAAGAGATATCGATATAAAAACATAAGCTGAACCACAAAGGGCTGGGGAACTCCCATTTTTTCAAGTGCCATACAGACCCCGTTGAATCCTGTCATGGAAATCAGGATTAAGGCAGCACTTACCGTTAAGCTAAAGCGCATCATGATGGAAAAAAAAGATATCCACCCGCCTGTGATGGATACAGATCCTAAATGCACAAGGGGTGTTGTATCCATGAGGGGATTAAAGATGCCGATCAATATGGCAAAGGGTGCTACCAATATCATTTTTTTTAATAAATACAGGAAGGGAAGTTCTGCTGAAATGATCATCACCATGGGATATATGATAAATGGTATCATCCTGGAAATTTCGTATTTTCCCAATGATACCACCATGGCTATAAACATCAGTGTTGTAATCAGTTTTGCCCGGGGATCAAGGCGATGCAGGCTTGTGTTTTTCGATGCCAAAGTGTCCATATACCGGATATCAAACAGATTTTTTTCAATGGTGTTCATTTGTTTTATTTCCATGGGCCAGGTATGTTTGGCCCATGGTATTTTTCTTTCCTAGGCTGTTTGCCCGGTTTTTTTGCGTTTAATAATAAAACCGATAAAGATGGCCAGACAGAGGGTTAAAAGACCACCCACAAGACCCGATACAGATGTGCCGGAGTCAACGGCAGGCCACGCTTTTTTTGTATCGGTTATGGGGTTTTCTTTTGTTGTTTTAAACCCATAGTCAGGTAAAAAGGCTGTCTTTTCCTGGATTGCGGTCAGGGATGAATATAGATTTTTCTGGGGAGCTCCCAGTTCTTCCATGCCGGTAGTTTTAGATATGGCCCATTCCAATCCGTCGGGGTGGGCCGAGGCAAACCAGCTTAGTCCACATCCGACGATGATGGCGGCTGCGGCAAACCCGATGAAAACCTTTTTTATGGAATACTCTTGGTCCGGGCCTGGGCCTTGGACGACTGAAATGGAGGGCTGCAAAATCTCAGGTCGGCTCTTCCATATAAATATTACCACTGCCGCTGTGGTTAATCCCTCCACAATGCCAATGGCCAGGTGAATGGGCTGCATCAGCAGGAGAAAGTGGGAAAAGGGAAGAGCTGAAATTCCTGAAAAAAAGGTTTCAAGTACAACGGAAAATGCCCCCAGTTGCAATCCAATGATAGCAGAAATGATAGCGCCTGTCGTGATCCATTTGGGTGTTAATCTGCCTTTGACAATTGTTTTGTATATTAAAGGGTAGCAGATAAAGCAGGGGAAAAAACCCATGTTGACAATATTGCACCCCAGGGCCAATAGGCCTCCGTCTGCAAAAAAAAGAGCCTGGACAGTCAAAACAGAAGCCATTGTCAGAAATGCTGCGTAGGGACCCAGGAGGATTGCTAAAATCATTGCCCCCCCGAGGTGACCGCTGGAGCCCGTGGCAGGTATGGTAAAGTTGATCATTTGAGCAGCAAATATAAAGGCTCCTATGACTCCCATGAGTGGTATCTTTTTTTCATCAAGATCTTCTCTTACTTTTTTTGAACAATATACAATCAAACCTGCTGTTGCTGCCCACATGGTGCCACCCACCGCCGGGGAAAGTAAAGCATCTGCCATATGCATGATAAAAAATTCCTTTGTTTTTTATAAAATATTTTTTTAGCTGGTACGTAAAAAAAAAGCCGGAAAAATGGTGTTAAGGATTTCAATCCTTTATCCGCTTTTCCGGCGTATTGTAAATATCTGTGGGTACTTAAAATTCATATGGGTTCATTGGAACCCAAAAGGCGCAATTTCTTATTGCGAGTTGATGTTCATATTTTATACTCCAGTAAAAAAAGAGTGTCAAGTAAATTGGAAATTAATCTATCTTTGATTTGTCCTGGGGATGATGATACATATCAGGCAAATAAATTTTAGCCTTTTGGAAATTAGATAACAAAAAACATGGATAAATAGATGGATAAAGAAAAACGATATTCAGATTATAATGGATATTTAAGAAAAATATTTGGAACGAGGGTGCAAAAAATTACTGTGGATGCAGGACTATCTTGTCCCAACCGGGATGGGGTCCTCTCCAAAACCGGGTGTATTTACTGCAATTCCAAGGGATCAGGCTCCGGTGCCTTTGCCCGGGGGCTTTCCATCACCCAACAGATTGAAAACGGCAAAATCGGCATGATTAAAAAATATAAGGCTAAAAAGTTTCTTGCCTATTTTCAGTCTTATTCCAACACCTATACCACCTGCGCCCACATGAAAAAATTGTATGATGAGGCACTTTCCTGTGATGGGATGGTGGGTATGGCCATCGGTACAAGGCCCGATTGTGTGGATGAACAAAAAATTGCCTTGATCCAATCCTATACAAAAGATTATCTGGTCTGGTTGGAATATGGACTTCAATCGGTCCATGATACCACCTTGTCCCTGATCAATAGGGGTCATGATTTTAAGGATTTTACCAAAGCCGTGGAGATGACCAGGAGCCGTGGGATCAACATCTGTACCCACATTATTTTAGGGCTGCCGGGAGAAGACAGGGCCATGATGCTGGAAAGTGCCAGGGTCCTTGGAGAGATGGGGATCAATGGGGTGAAAATTCATCTGCTTTATGTGATAAAGGGAACGTCTCTGGACAAGATGTGGCAAAAAGGGGATTATGTTTGTATGGAACAACAGGCATATGTGGATATGGTCTGCGATTTTTTAGAACATCTTCCCAAAGAAATTATCATCCAGCGTATCACAGGAGATCCCCATGGAGATGAACTCAGGGCTCCAGCCTGGGCAGGTCAATATAGACAAACTTTTAATATGATCCAGAACACCCTTGAACAACGGGATTCATTCCAAGGTAAAAAATGTTTGTAATCAAAATTAGTTAAGCTTTTTGCCTTGTATTCTCAGCGCATTGCCCAATACAGAGAGCGAACTTAAAGCCATGGCAAGTCCGGCCACCATGGGGTTTAATAACCCAAGAGCGGCAATTGGTATGCCGATTCCATTATAAATAAAGGCAAAAAAGAGGTTTTGTTTTATGTTGCCCATGACCAGAATGCTTAATTGTTTTGCCCTTGCAATACCGACCAGGTCTCCTTTGACCAGGGTTATATCGGAGCTTTCCATTGCTACGTCTGTGCCGGTGCCCATTGCGATTCCCACATCCGCCTGGGCAAGAGCAGGTGCATCGTTGATTCCGTCTCCCGCCATTGCTACAAAAAATTGTTTTTTTTGCAAAGCTTTGACCTTTTCAAATTTATCTTCCGGCAGACATTGGGCCTGGTAGTCATCCAGTCCCAGTTCGTCGGCCACAGCTTTTGCGGTTACGCTATTGTCTCCGGTGAGCATAATTACCTTTACATGATTATGCTGCAATTTTTTTACCGCTGCAGGAGTACTTTTTTTGATGGGATCGGCTACACTGACAATGCCGGCTACCTTTTTATCTACCAGGACAAACATCACAGTTTGCCCTTTGTTTTGCAGTTTTGCCACCATTTGCCGGTCATAGTCATGTTTTGCCTGGAAATGATCGATCAGTTTATCATTGCCCACAGCAATGGTCTGGGCATTTATTTTTGCTGTTACGCCCATGCCGGTCAACGAGGTAAAATCCTTTGTACCCAGTAATTCTATCTTTTTTTCTTCGGCGGCCTTTACAATGGAATTTGCCAGGGGATGCTCGCTTTGGTTATCCACCGATGCGGCAAATTGTAATATTTGTTGATCACTCAATTGATTAAAGGATTTATAAACTTGAAGAGTCGGTTTTCCCAGGGTGAGTGTGCCGGTTTTATCCACCAGTACTGTGTTGATTTTTCGCATTTGCTCCACAGCTTTTGCATTCTTGATTAAAATGCCGTATTTGGCTCCTTTACCGGTTCCAATCATAATGGATACAGGTGTTGCTAATCCCAGGGCACAGGGGCAGGCTATGATCAAAACAGCAATGGAGTTTAATAATCCATGGTCCCATTGGGAGAAAAGAAGCCCCCAGCACAGAAAAGTGATGATGGCAATTAATATGACAGCAGGTACAAAATATCCGGCCACGGAATCTGCAATTTTTTGAATGGGTGCCTTTGAACGGGCAGCGTCATTGACCATCTGGATGATTCTGGCCAATAATGTGTTTTTGCCTACTTTTTTGGCGGCAAAAATAAAACTGCCGTTCCCGTTAATGGTTCCACCTATCACCTTATCGCCAATATTTTTTGCAATTGGAATAGGTTCTCCTGTGATCATGGACTCATCGACTGTGCTGTTACCTTCTACTATAATACCGTCAACTGGAAGTTTTTCACCGGGCTTGACTCTGATGTTGTCATCTACAATAACATCTTGTAACGGGATGGATTGTTCCTTACCGTCTCGAATTACCACAGCTGTTGTGGGCACAAGATTCAGCAGTTCTTTTATGGCATTATTTGTTTTAGCATGGGCACGCATCTCCAGCATTTGTCCCAGTAGTACCAGGGTAAGAATCACAGCAGCTGCTTCAAAATAAACAGCGGCAAACCCCTGTTGATCCCGAAACCCTTGCGGGAAGATGTCGGGAAAAAGGGTGGCTACGATACTATAGACCCAGGCAACCCCGGCACCAATTGAAATCAGGGTAAACATATTCAAATTGCGGGAAATAATGCTGAGCAAACCTTTTTTAAAAATAAACCCTGCTGCATAAAATATAACGGGCAGGGTGAGTCCAAATTGGATGAACAAACTTGTTTTTCTGGAAAAAAGTTCCTGAATAAATTGGTTGATCCCGGGGATCAGTTCGCCCATGGAGAGGAAAAGGACGGGTAGGGAAAAAATAAGGGCGATTATAAAATGGTTACGCATTTTATAATAGGCTTTTGTATCTTCATTTTCCTCCGTCGGTCCGGCGGCTCCAAAAATAATTATTTTTTCCAGGTGCATACCGCAGACAGGACAATCTCCAGGTTCAGGATATGTTTTATCTCCTTCACAGTGCATGGAACAGATATATTGGTCATTTTGATCGGAATTCAGATTGTCATCGACGTCCTTTTTGATGTTCATTTCCTGAAAGGTGCATTGGCAATTGGTCGTACAGGTGTCTGAACAATCTTGATCACCACAGATGCACCGGGCTTCATGTCCTGGATCATGTCCTGGATCGTGTTCTGGATCGTGTTCTGGATCGTGTTCTGGATCGTGCCCGTGTCCATGGCCTTTTTCCTCTTTCAGGTTCATACCGCATTTTGGACACTTACCTGGTTCGGGGTAAGTTTTTGTGCCTTCGCAATGCATGGGGCAGATATAATCCATTATTACCTCCTTTGAAAAATTATTTTTGCCGGTTTTTGCCGGATTGATAATTTGAAGTTTTAGTATTAAAGAGTTGGAATCATTGCATTATATGGTAGGGGAGACTTTTTTGTCAAGTTAATCCGATTACCCTTAAATTTAGCATCCGTGTTTTCCCCTATGAGTACAAACATAAAACCTTTGAGGGCGGGAAGATAACCCGGTTTTCCTGGAAAATTCCTTGACACAAGGTGGCAAAAAGGGGACTATATTTCCATGGAATTGCAGGCATAAGTTGACCAAATCTGCGATTTTTTAAAAAACGGCTTTCCCAGGAAATTATTATTCAATGTAGCACCGGCGATCTCCATGGTGGTGTGTTCAGGGCCTTAGGCTTGTACAGGCAGGCATAGATAAATTTTTAGTATGATTCATAAGCCCCTTGAATATCGGGATTTATTCCAGGTAAAAGAAGCTGTTTTAGATAGCAGGAGATTTTGGAATAGGAGAAGATAGCATGGACAATGGTGATAGTGGTGACCGGATCTCGGATCAAATATTATCGGCTCTGGTAAAGATAGGTACCTTAACCCAGGAAAGGGCCGGGATCGCCCGGAGGGTGAAATCCAAACTTTCTTCTGGAAAAACTATTATAGATGTTGTTAAAGAACTTCAATATGCAACTTCTGAACAGGTCAAAGAGGTTTTTAGATCAAATCATCTATCCTTGAAAATTGGGGATATTTTAGTAGAATTTGGTCATCTTACCCAGGAAAGGCTTCGTTCAGCCCTGGATATTCAAAAAACTCAAACTGGTAAACAACTTGGTCAGATTATCATTGAACACCAGTTTATGAGTGAAAATGATTTTCTCGATGCTTTATCTGTTCAACTGGGGTTTCCATTTGTTAATCTTTCGGTTGAAGAGCTTGATACGAAGCTTCTCGATCAGGCACCAATCCAATGGTGTAGATCTAATCATTTTTTGCCCGTGCGCAGTGAGGAGGGCAAGGTTGTTGTAGTTTTTGCCGATCCCTTTGATAAAGCTTCCATCAAAGGTGCCCAAAAATTGTATGGTGCTAACCTTATTGTTGCTATTTCCGCTCCGGGCTCCATTGAAAACTATTTGGATCAATTTGCCTCGGGCAAAATAAAAATTCGTTCCACGGTTGATGAAAATACCGCCATCGGTATTGTGGATTCCATGATTTGCGCTGCTATTGACAAGGGGGCCAGTGATATTCATATGGAGCCCATGAAGGATAAGCTCCAGGTAAAATTTAGAATAGACGGCCTCCTGGTTCTTTATAAGAATTTTCCCAGGGAGACCATCTCCATGGTGACGGCCCGGGTAAAAATTCTAAGCAAATCAAATATTGCAGAAAAAAGGCGTCATCAAGATGGACGTATGTCCTTTGAGCACCAGGGAAACTCCTATGATTTAAGGGTCTCTGTTTATGTGGCCATCTTGGGCGAAAAAATTGTACTGAGGGTGTTGAATCGGATCGATCAGATCATACGTATTGAAGACATTGGTATGCAGCCTAAAGTATTGGAGCGTTATCTGAGAGATGTTCTCAGCGTTCCCAGTGGTGTTTTGATTATTACCGGTCCCACAGGATCCGGGAAAACAACCACCTTGTATAGTTGTCTCAATTATATTAAAAAACCGGAATTGTGTATTATCACGGCGGAAGATCCTGTGGAATATGTGATGGAAGGCATTACCCAGTGCTCCATTGATCCAAATATTAATTTGACCTATGAAGAGACCCTGAGGCATGTGGTTCGGCAAGATCCGGATGTGATTGTTATCGGTGAAATCAGGGATAATTATTCTGCCGATGTGGCAGTTCATGCTGCTCTTACAGGACATAAGGTTTTGACTTCCTTTCATACGGAAGACAGCATCAGTGGCCTTATCCGGTTGATGAATATGGATATTGAAGCATTTTTGATCTCATCCACCGTGGTTTGTATTCTGTCCCAGCGCCTTTTGAGAAAAATATGTCATCATTGTGGAAAACCCTATTCACCATCTCCATTTGAATTAAAGGTTCTTGGGTATGTTCCCCAGGATATAGGTCGGTATAAATTTATGAAAGGTGGTGGATGTTTTGCCTGCAATTATACAGGGTATAAAGGCAGGATCGCTGTCTTTGAAATGCTTGTTCTCAATGAGTATGTCAGGGAGGCTATTCTTGACCATAAATCCAGTTATGAAATCAGGAAAATAAGTATTGATACAACGAATTTAGTCACATTGATGGAGGATGCAGTGTCAAAAGCAGTTATTGGGATAACCACCCTGGATGAAATTTTTCGGTGTGTGCCAAGATTGATACCGCCAAGGCCGATTTATGAAATAAACAGGTTACTGGGAGTATAAATTTTATGAATAAAGATCTTAAGATAATAGATATCGTTCAAGAGTATATTGCCGGAGAAGATTATTACCCTGTATTAAGTCCCCAGGCCATAAAACTTCAAAATCAAATTACAAAAAGTGATCCGGATTTTACTGCCATAAAAAAGCTTATCCTGATGGATCAGACACTGACCAGTGAAATTTTAAAGATTGCCAATTCTCCCTTTTATAGAGGATTGGATGAGGTGGAAACAATCAAGGATGCCGTGGTGAGATTGGGTCAGAATGAATTGATTAATATTATAATGCGTGTGATTCACAGACAAAATTTTTCATCCAGCAACCCCATGGTCAAAGAACTTCAGGCGCAATTGTGGGATCATTCAGTTTATTGTGCCATCGGGACTTTGTGGACCTGCCGGTATTTAAAAATGCAAGAGTTGCTTCCCAAAGCATTCATTGCAGGTTTGCTCCATGACATGGGAAAATTATGTCTGCTTTCAGCCCTGGAAAAAATGCTTACCTTGGATATTCCGGGATTTAATCTTACATCGGATCTTATGGATAAAATTTTGGCCGGCCTGCATGCCCAACAGGGATATGAATTGTTAACACGGTGGCATCTACCGGTACATTATTGTCATATTGCAAGGGATCATCATGCCGACACGTATGATTTTTCTGATATATTGCTTGTTACTGTCAGGTTGGCGAATATGGTTTGTGATAAAATGGAACAAAATGATCCTGATCAGGATCTGGCATTTATCATCGGTTCCAAAGAGGCGGATATATTGGGTATGCCAGAAACCGGTGTGGCATTGCTTGAAATTGCCCTGGAAGATGCAAAGGGAAAACAATAATAATAGCCCGGGTGTTATCATTGACTGAAGTTTCCCCTCGCCAGTTGTGTTGTTTGCCGGGAGCCCGTGTGTTCCATTTACAAATTTTGATGCAATAAATTGCATGCATTTTTTTAAAAAAAGGAGAGATGTACATGGGTGAATCAATGGATAAACTAGCCCAAAAGGCATCGGATGAATTTTTAGGGGGGTTATATTGTTCCGAAGCCATTTTGAAAGTATATAATGAGCATCTGGATTTAGGCTTGAATGAAAATGCTCTTAAAATGGCAACAGCCTTCGGTGCGGGTTTTGGAGGTTCAAAATGTTCCTGCGGAGCACTGACAGGGGTTATTATGGTTATCAGTTCGTTAAAAGGAAGAACTTCTTCAGATGACAGTGTAGAGGAAATTTTTGAAATCACTCGTCGTATACATGATGAATTTAAAAATAAATTCAGATCCGCATGCTGCAAGGTAATCAGTAAAAAATTTGAATGGAGAAGTGATGAACACTACGCTCATTGTGCAGGAGTGGTAGCAGAAGCTGCTAAAATATTAAATAACATTTTGGATGGCAAATAAGAACATGCAGGAATAACAAAAAACGGTTTTTGTCAGCATTCTTATTAACAGCTATATCGGCGGATTAATATGATCTTGTTATGAAAATCTAAATTGAATTTAGAAGCTGAATATGGTATTAAATTAAGCGTGTTATAATAATCAGGATCCAGTAGAGATGTGGTTTTATTAATGTATTTCCGGTTGCTCAGTGGTGATTCAAGTGTTATTGCCCCGCTGATTTTGGGCGTTGCCTGGCGAGAATAGTACCTATGCCCCACGAAAGATTTATTTAAATTGAAGATGTTGGCTATACCTATTTTAAGAATGGGATATTCATGATGCATGGCGGTATGTATAACTTGGTTTGATCCCTCAAAAACTGAAGATTACACCACGCTCTTTAGCCTATCCAACATTTTCAATGTCCCTTCAATAGCTATCACTTACACTTTTTCAATTACACAATGTAAGGATAGTAAAAGGAATTATTCGAGTCAAAGAGTTTTTTTGCTGGAGGTATAGCATGAAGTTGACTAAATTAAAAATGCGCGGGATCAGTAGGGTTGTAGCGATTACACTATCTATTGTTTTTTTGTTGATACCAGAGGGAATGACAAAAAATGTAGCGAGTCAGGAGGCTAAGCACACGCTGACTGAGAATAAGTTCATAATGGCCGCTCCGCGACCAGCAGATTCACCGCTATTTAAATTTTGGTTGCTGATTTATTCTGAGATATTCAGACGTCTCGATATCCAATTGGATTTGATATATTTCCCGGCAAAACGTGCGAGTCAGGAAGCTGATGAGGGGAAAGTTGATGGCGAACCAGCAAGAATTTATTCTTATGCTTTTTCACACCCAAAGTTGATACGAGTTGAGGAACCAACTAACCAGATTAATGTAGTTGCCTACGTGGCTGATCCCTCGATCTCAAAATTGAAGGGGTGGGACAGTCTCAGGAATACCGATTATCTAATTGAATACACACGCGGGGCAAAACTTGTCCACGACAATTTGACAAAAGTGGTCAAAGAAAAAAATCTTAGCAATGTTACAAACACCTCCCAGGGATTGGAAAGATTGGCTCTCAACAGGATCGATGTATTTGTTGATAACAATGACGTCATCATGCCACTATTACATGATCCGAAATTTGGTTTACATGGTAAAATCCGTATGGCCGGTCATATGGCGTCGATGCCTCTGTATATGTATATGCATAAGAAACATCTGGATTTAGTCCCTCAAGTGGTGAAAATTATCAAAGCTGTTAAGGCGGAAGGGCTTGTTGAGCACTATCGTAAGATTGCCTTTGGCGTCTGCGACGATGAAGAGTGAAATCTATTTTCGGAAAAGTAATTTATTAGAAGGATATGTCGGTGTTTGAGAAATATTTTTTAATGAAAAATCGTTGGAAAAGCTCACTGGCTGCAAAACAGCTGACCTATATCCTGTTGTTTAGTTCAATAATTACATTATTTGTTACTCTCATTCAGTTGTATATTGAATATCGGGCAGATATTAGTATCGTCAAAACGCAAATAGAACAAATCGAAAAGGTCCATCTTGAAAGCCTTACAAACAGCTTGTGGGCGCTTGACAAAAATCAGATTCAGATTCAACTCAACAGTATTTTAAGTATTCAAGCGGTTGAATATATTGAGATTAGATACAAAGGTTTGTCTCTTTTTTCGGTTGGCCAATTTGATAAATCAAAGCATACCATAGCCCGTGATTTCAAAATGATTATTAATCATGCCGGCAAAAATAAAAACATCGGAACACTTCGAGTTATTGTCAGCCTGGAAGGTGTATATTCGCGGATAGTTGAAAGAGCATTGGTAATTCTCGTAACGCAGGGAATGAAGACGTTTGTTGTATCAATGTTCATCCTCTTTATAATTCATCGCCTGGTAACCAGGCACGTGATTGCACTGGTTAATTATACAAAAAAGATGGATCTGAATAAACCATACGACACGATTTTAAAAAAAGAAGGTTCATCAGGATATCGCGTACTTCGCATCAACAGTAAGTATCGGTGCCTTTGAATTATAATGAAAATTTTAAGTCTTGAAATTAAGGAGTGGACATGACCATTTTCCTATTTTTTTGTATTAGCCGTACAAGAATGGA
>JAAELK010000075.1 GCA_024226935.1 Desulfobacteraceae bacterium | reverse complement strand
TTGATTCTCAAGGGTTGTAGCGGTAATTGTTGGTAAAAAGAAACATTCATACTTCTTTTAATATCAAATCATTTTACTCGTGTCCCGAACTATTTTTAAAAATTTGATAAAAACTTTACTAACCCGAATATTTACCTTTTTCATAAAATCCTCTCAACGATTACAAATGTTTAAAGATTAAAACATATCTCCACGTCCATAAAATGTTACCAGCGTGGTGGATGGTATTAAAATGGGTTATGATTTTATCAGTCTGCCAGGATCGAAGCAAACATGAGCCATGCACCCACACCATAATTAATCTGGGAACCACGGGGAACAAATCTGTATAAACCAGGAGTTGGATTGGTGCCGATACTGGTATTGGTTACATTGGCCTGGGTGTTGTCATGATGCCAGTCCAGCGTATTATCCAATAACCCCCTGGCCCCTTTCAGGACAGCTGCTCTGGTTTCCTGACCGAATAATCCGAGTTCGTGCCCATAGGCCATTGCATATAGAATCAATGCGGTTCCTGCGGTTTCGTAATATGAATTTGATTTGGTCACCAATGTATGAAAACGACCATCATCTCCTTGATGCTCTCTAAGGGCCTGTTCCAGATCAATTGCCGTGTTTTCTAAAAAAAAGTATTCAGGGTGTGTCATGGGAAGTTGCGCTAACAATTCGACCAAAGCGGCCAGTACCCAGCTGTTTCCCCTTGCCCAGAATTCATTATTTGAAAAAGCCGGAACAACCTTATTGTCAGGATAATCATAATATGCGTGGGCAAACAGATGGGTTTGGGGGTCCTGCAAATTTTGAATAAATTTTTTAATTTGAGTTGCTGCTTCATTAATGTATTCGTTATTTCCGGTTAACCTGCTGTACATAACCAGTGAAGGAGTTATATGAAAAAGCGAATCGATCCATGCATCGGGCAGGTTCAGTAAGCCATATTTCCAATCATCAGCATAATGTCCTAGATGGATTAAAAGGCCCTGTGGACCTGTCCGTGGAG
The DNA here is from genome assembly GCA_024226935.1 of Desulfobacteraceae bacterium. Lineage (GTDB taxonomy): Bacteria > Desulfobacterota > Desulfobacteria > Desulfobacterales > Desulfobacteraceae > NBML01. The sequence goes on along the minus strand of JAAELK010000075.1, from coordinate 33,830 downwards.
CATTCATTATATAATCGATCACTCTCTTTGTGATGGGAAATATTTTTTGATCCCCATCGAAATGAGAACTTATGTAAAATCCAGCGATGGCAGGAGTTGTATGGTCACTCCATTGGATGGTTGCATTATTATTTTGATGATAGAGGATATAATCCTCAACAAAATTATAATAGGAGTCATTATTACTCCATAGAGCTGTACGAATCAAACCATAAGACAATACACCTTCTCCCCAGGCCCAATCCTGATTTTCAGGGTTTCGATCATCCACCCAATTATCAGCGATAGCTATTGCGGCTGTTTGGATTTCCTGCTTAAGGTCGGCAGGCCACGCATCAGAACTGTTTTGGGCATATACTGCAATTGCCGGAACACAAAAAACAAGAAAAACCATAAGGAAAAGAGTTTTTGCATTTATCATGATTAAACCTTATAAGATGAGGCACACAGTTTACGAAAAATGTAACAAATCAGAACTTAAAGAAAACTCCCAGGTCCGCCTTGATCACTCTAGTATCGTAAAAATTGATATTGGCGTCCTCATTATAATAGGCAAGGCCGCAGTAGACAGAAAATTTAGCTTTGTCAAAGGGTTTCCATCCAAAGGGCTCTTTGTAAAAGACCTGGAAACCCAGAAGGTAACTGTCAACGTCCATGGTCTGACCATAAATGGGGTTTTCTTTGTCATAATCAGCCTGACCCACCATTCCCGTCGCAACAAAACTAATGGGGTTACCAAAATACAAGTAGGTGAGCTGGAATTCATATCCATCATTGGACATGGCATCCCCGTCCCGATCCTGGTCGAGATAGGAAACCCCGGGTTCAAGGATATGGCGCTTGTCAATATTAAACCGATAAAGCAGGGAAATCTTGTTGTTGTCTCCATCCCGCTTTAAAAGATCTTTCTGGGCAGAACTCAGAGCAAGAGAGTTCCCGCTCTGTTCATCATCAATTTCAATATGACGATAGCTATAAATAAATTCAAAATTGGTACCCAGAATATCATCAAAGGCAAATTTGAGCCCCGCAGAATCCCGGTCTGTACTCTGTCTGGGGGTATTGGTCAGGTAAGGATCTTTCCATACCTCCGTGGGAACGCCGGTGAACAAAACACCCAAAGAGATCAAACTCTTATCTGGCAATTCCTGTTTTACTGCCAGTTGCTGGGCGTTCTCCAACCTGGCAATATCGTCCAGATGGGACCCCAGAATTATTTGGGTCCGGGTGGACGCAAAAGTATAACCTATCTCGCCGTCAAAGAAGGGAGAACCTTTTGTCTCATCGTCGGGGCTGGCGGTCACGGAAGCGATGGTGTCATTGGAGACATCTACGAAATCATTTCCAGCTACCATATTACCCTTATAATGGAGTACACCACCCCCCAGTTTCACAAATCCACTAAAACCTGAGTCCTTCGGAATGGGATTCAAGGCAAGGGCCGATAAAGGAGTAAGCAGGAGTATCAATGCCAGGCAAAAAGGCAGTGATAAAAATTTTGTCTTTTTTGTCATGTGGTTTCTCCCTTCATTATATTTTTATTATCGTGCTTGTTTTTTTATATTTCCAGCTAACGGATAAGGGAAAACCCAAGCCTGAGAATCTCTTCTTTTTTCTGGTACTCAGCCAGCTGTTCCCCATAGCCATTAAAATATTGGAGGTGGAGATACAAATTTAGTTTGTTCTTAAAAAAGGAGGTCAAAGGGTAGCTCAGGTCTGCCTGGAAACTGGGGCCTTTTTCCGCCCAACGGGTGTTGGTATCCAGAACAAAACCCTCTGGATTTCCAACTTTTGCCTGGAAATTGAAATATCCCCGGTACTTATCCAGATCCCCATTGGTAGCGTTGTCATTGCCCACATAGGCCCATATCCGGGGGGAGACGGCCAGAAAATAATTACCGGTCAAATAAAAAGCCATGGTCGGTTCGATATAGGCAAAATTTGTACTTCTGGAAACATCATCATCTTTGCCGTTGGATTCGTGCTGGAATCCGACCTGAACCCCGAAAGCCCTTATCCATGGTATTTCAAGATCTATTTTCGGAATCAGATAAAAAATTTCCGGTTTATAGCTGGTATCATCAAAGGGCTTGGAATCTGAGTTCAAATCCCAATAGGAAGTCTGGGTATAGGCCAGGTTGAAGCCATCCATGAAGTTATTGACTTTCTGGCTCTCCAGTGGAGCATTAAAGAGTTTATATTTAAAACTGATCTGGAATTTGCTCTTTTCTGTTCCCGGATCAACACCCAATAAAAAGTACATGGGTTCATAGGGAGCCAGATTTTTAATAAAGGGCTGGAATATATCTGTTTTTTCACCAAGGGAAATCTGGGTTGTCTGTTCATCCAACGGCATGGGAGCTGCAGAAAACAGGACACTGGCGGATTGAAAGCCATCCAACGACATTTTGATATTACCGACCATACGTTCAGGTAGTAAAATAGAATATTCTCGTTTCATATACCCCCGGGCCGGTATCTTCATGGATAGATCAGCCGAGACATCCACAGGAACAGCTTCAACCACACGAATATTGTTAGGAGTAGTCAAAGTCACCATGATTCTTCCGTAGGAATTGCTAACAATCTCTTTGCCCCCGGGATTATAAACAAAAAGGTTGAAGCGGGTCTCTTTTCCAGCCACCACCTCTCCCTGGGGGGGAACAATATAAAGGGTGGACTGCCCGGCATGGACAGGTTGCCAGAGCAATACAACCACTAAAAACAATATCATACAAAAACTATTGAGTACATTAAAGCCGCATTTTCGATCCATGTAAAAAAAACTCCAGGAAAAAGAACTAAGGTTAAAATCAAAATTTTATAAAACCGATAACAGATTCAGAGGACACTCAACACCTATCAGATAGGACTGGCCTGTCAAGAAAAATGTTTGAATACCGGGCTGATCTCACACTCCATATTAAAAACAGGTCAAATTTAATTACTTATATATCAAAGTCAGGGTAATATTTTTTAACACATTTTTGGCAAATACCATGGCTGAATTTCGCCTCGGAATGTTTAGAAATATAATCCTCAATTTGATTCCAATAACCGCTGTCATCTCGAATTTTTTTACAATGTGAGCATATGAGAAGCAAGCCGCTCAATGTCTTAATTTCATCATGGGCTATTTGAAGTTTATTATTTGCTTTTTCCAATTCAAATATTTTATTGGAAAGCAAATAACCTATTTCACCGACAACAAATATCGATAAAGCTGTTATAAGAGAGAAAACTACAAAAGTTGTTATCCATGAAAAGAAGAATTTTGTATAATTTTCAATATTTATATCCGGGGAAATTCTCCCTGTTACTGTTAAAAATCCAATTATTAAAATTACTGCTCCTCCTCCAAAATAAATAAACAAAGTAGGTTTTTTTCCCCAGAAAATTATTCCGAAAAAAACAGAGAGCATTAGAAATGCTATTAGATAAGCTGTAATTCCCAGGTTTAAAGCCGAAAATATACCAAGAATGAAAAAAACAGCAATAATAATTGCTACCTTGATGTGATAGGATAATGATTCCCTGTAAACGGCAAACAAAATAAAAATGACTACAATACTTATATGCACAGTAAATACCGGTTTCCAGCCAACGTAAAAAAATCGTAACAGGGAAACACAAAGTGCAGGGATTGTGGAAATGCCCAAAATAAAAATCAATTTATTGAGCAATTTTTCCCGAATCTCACGATGGGTGGTATATTCCATTTTTGCAATCCAAATTTTTAATATTTTCAATCAATTATTTGCGTACCGTCAATTTTTGGATAGTAATATAAACTACTACTATCCAAAATAAATTTCAACTCATATGAAAAGTTATCAATATCTACTAAATATTTATAATAAAATGCTGATTTCATAAACAATATCTAACCTTAATTCTTATTTCTTTATTTATTGGGTAAACTTATGTATGCTGCGTCCTGCAATTAACGCAAACTGCGTATTGATTTGCAAATTAGGTTTAGGGTTAGGTTTATTAAAAACGAACACTTTATTTATGCAGAAAGGAACAACGATTATGACAACGGCAATCAAAAGAAAGAGATTCCCATATCGAATACCTTTTACCACACAAAATGAAGGAGCTAAAGGAAGAAGATTTCCACCCCAGATCCCCTTTATCATAGGAAATGAAGGAGCAGAACGATACAGTTATTACGGTATGCGTTCAATCCTTACTGTTTTTATGATTCAATACCTGACCATGTCCAAGGCCGATGCCACCTGGACCTACCACATATTTGCGGGAGGATGTTATCTGCTTCCTCTCCTAGGGGCCTTTATCTCCGATAGACTTTTAGGCAAATATAAAACTATTATCTCCCTTTCCCTTGTTTATTGTCTAGGACACCTGGTCCTTGCTCTCTTTGAAAGTAAATTGGGGCTATACTGGGGCCTGGGACTAATTGCCCTGGGTTCCGGAGGAATCAAGCCCTGTGTATCCGCATTTGTTGGGGATCAATTTAAAAAGGGACAAGAAGACGGTCTGCGCCAAATCTTTAATCTTTTTTACTGGATAATCAATTTTGGTTCTTTTTTTGCCACCCTTATTACCCCATGGACCCTGCCTAAATTTGGCCCGAGTGTTGCATTTGGTATTCCAGGAATTTTAATGGGGATTGCAACCCTCATATTCTGGCTGGGAAGAAAACAATATGTTCATGTTCCCCCCACGAAAAAAGATGCCCACGGTTTTTTGCCAGTACTGGTTTCCGGGTTTAAAAATCGCGGTAATGGAATCACTTTCTGGGAAGGAGCCTTAAAAGACCATTCACAAAATGATATTGATGGAGCCCGGGCTGTCCTTGGAATTGGGCGGGTATTTGCCATGATAATGCTATTTTGGTCCCTGTTTGAACAGCATGGTTCTACCTGGGTTATTCAAGCCAGGGATATGAATCTTCATTTTATGGGAATAGACCTGCTTCCCTCTCAAATGGCTGCATTAAACCCCATTATGGTGATGTGCCTGATTCCTATTTTTGCCAAGGGAATCTACCCCGGACTGGAAAAAATGGGTTATAATGTGACTCCTTTAAGGAAAATGGGAGTTGGCATGTTTTTAGCCGCTTTTTCTTTTGTGCTGATTGGTATTATCCAGTATTTTTTAAGCGACGGAATCAAACTTAATGTTCTCTGGCAGTTTTTTCCCTATCTCATAATCACAATGGCCGAAATTTTGATTTCAATCACAGGTTTAGAATTTGCCTATACCCAGGCACCTAAGTCCATGAAGTCAACTATCATGAGCATGTGGCTTTTAACAGTATTTTTTGGAAACATGATTGCGGCAACCATGGCCAAGTTAAATCCTTTTGCCGAAGGAAGCGGTCATTTCTTTATCTTTTTCGCTTTATTAACGGTGATTGCCGGAATTATTTTTGCGTTTACCGCAAAGACATATACAATGCAAAATTTTATGGAAGAGTAATAGATACTCTGAAAAATAGAATTCAAACTCTTTAACCTTGACCAGGGGATGTATCTTGAGATACTCCCCCCTGGTCACAAAAAAATCGCCCTAATTTTCCCCATGGGTCTTCACAAAAAACACAATAATCTGCCGGTGACAATAAAATCGAGAAAAGGAATACTGTGAAGAACTTCATATTTATATACGACCGGATACGCTCCCAGAAAAACTCTCTTTTCACCGTCAGGCTCAGCCTGGGAGAAAAACAGATGGATAAAAAGGGAACACTGGCGATCTGGAAATTAAAAGAAAGGGGAAAAATATTCAAGTTATCTGATATCGCGGCACTCTCACGATTTATTCCGGATAAAAACCTTTTTAAGCTTGTCATGGAAAGTGAACTTACTTTCAGAAAAATTGAATGTAGCTTTTCTTCAAGAAATGATGAGATGACCCTTTTCAGGATTTCAGCCTTTGATCTGGAAACATTTATTAAAAAAAGCACCCGATTAAAAATTTTGTGCAATGATCAAGGAGATCCTCTCAATGTTCAATTTTTTGCCAATATCAAGCCGGAAATCTCCATCACTAAAAACAAAGCCCAAAAAAAATTTCACCTGAAAACAACGGTGATGAAACGATTAATTTGCGATGCGAATTATATAATTCAATCCAAAATACCTACCCTGGTGTATGGTAATACAATAATTTGCCCGGTTCCAGGAATCACCCATGATTTTTTATTCACCCTTAAGGACAAAGAAAATCAGCTTTTTTCATCCACTGATATTGAAAAAGAGACTCTTTGCCTGTTGACCATGAAAAATAAAATCACCCTCAATCTTCCGGAAGAAAAAAAATATAAAACCATAAAACCTGAAACCCTTCAACCCCAACTCGATCTGTCTTCCAACCTGAAATTTGCCCGATTATCATTTGTCTATGACGGACAGTTTTCGGTTTTGGAATCGGAAAAAAAAAGCTCCCTTCTTTTTCACAAACAAAAAACTCAATTGATCAGAAATATTGAAAAAGAGCAGCATTTTATATCATTGCTGAAAAAATCAGGAATTCAGCACAGACCTTCTGCAGAAGAAAACTGGTTTATCTCATCGGTAAATCGCCATGAAACTCTGATCAAAATATCAAAACAGCTCTTTGTAATAAAAGTTTTGGGCCTGCCTCTGAATCTTACCCCGGACCTGGAGTGGCAGCTCACCACCCAGAAAAACACAATTGATTTAAAATCCATGAAAAACAGCAGGGCCATACTGGAATCTGCCCGTCGCAGGGAAAACATTTTTACAATGTCCGATGGCACCGCCGGATACTTGAATCCCACACTCTTGGAAGAACTAGGCCAGCTGATCAAAAAAGGAATAATCAAAAAAGATACCATCTGTTTGAAAAAAGGTGAATTTTCTGCCCTTACTGAATTTACAAAAAACCAAAGGGTTAAATCCGATCTTCATTTCAAGGAACTAACCGCTTGCGGCACTCCTGAAAAACTAAAAGCCTCCAAGATACCGGAAGGGCTGACAAAAATTTTAAGGCCCTACCAAAAAATGGGTTTTTACTGGCTGAAAACTTTAGAACAGCACGGATTATCAGGAATTCTTGCCGATGACATGGGACTTGGAAAAACAATTCAGGTGTTGACACTGCTTCTTTCCATTAAAAATAAAAAACATCCCCCCACTCTGCTTATTATTCCCAAAACACTGATTCACAACTGGGAAAGTGAAATTCAAAAATTTGCCCCGACACTTTCTTTTCTGATCCATTCCGGCCACAAAAGAGCGAATGGAACCGAAACTTTCACAGGTAAGGATGTAATCATCACTTCCTATGCCCTTATGAGGATAGACTTTGAATTATTCAAGGGTATGACCTGGGAATATATTATTCTTGATGAAGCACAGGCGATCAAAAACCCCGGTTCAAAAATTACCGGAAATATCAAAAGATTGAACTCCCACCACAGACTTTGCCTCTCCGGGACACCGGTGGAAAACCGCCCCCAGGATCTATGGAGCCATTTTGACTTTCTTATGCCGGGTCTTCTTGGCCACAAAAAACAATTTAATGACAGTTATGGAGCAAATGACCATAAGGCACTTGACCAACTTCAAAAAATAGTTCAACCATTTATCCTGAGAAGGTTAAAGCACCAGGTGTGTCTGGAACTGCCGGGCAAAACAGAAGTGACTATATTTTGCGATTTTGATGAGGAGCAGAAAAAAATCTATGACCGAATTCTTAAAACCGGAAGAGCTGATATTGCAAAAACTAAAAATTTTTCGGCCGTAAATATTCTCACAATCCTGTTAAAACTCAGACAGGCCGCATGCCATCAAGCCCTTACAACAGGTGAACATTCAAAAAATTCTTTTATTAAACAAAATTTTGGAAAACATGCTCAGATAGTGCGCACAGCGGAACAAATACTTGCGGGAACACACAAAATTCTGATTTTTTCCCAGTTCACAAACCACTTGAAACTGGTAAAAAAAGCATTCCAAACAAGGGGTTTAAAAACTTTTTACTTTGACGGTTCCACCCAAAACCGAGATCAAGTGATCCAGGATTTTCAGGAAGAAAAAATGCCCTGTGCCTTTTTTATCTCAATTAAGGCCGGGGGAGTTGGTCTGAACCTGACCCAGGCGGACTATGTTTTTCTCCTTGATCCCTGGTGGAATCCGGCCGTGGAAAATCAAGCCATTGACCGGACATACCGCATTGGCCAAAAAAATCCCGTCACCGTGTACCGATTTATTACCAAAGACTCCATCGAAGAAAAGGTCAGCCTGCTACAGCAGGTAAAACACCAGATTGAAAAAAATATATTAAGTGAGGAAAAAATAGATTCTATTCCCCTGGATGAAAAATCTCTCCGAAAATTATTGGATTAGTTTTTTACAAAAAAAGCTGGCGGTAACCGAAGTTTTTCAAATCATTTCATAGTCTTGTCCCGCCAGAAGAAAAGTACAAGCACAAAAGCTATCAACCCGGATACCATGGACACAATAAAGGCCAGATGAATATTGATGGCCATCAATTGACCGCCCACAAGGGAGATAATACCGGAACCCAGGGTAAAAATAGCCACCGAAATCCCCATAACCCAACCCTGTTCCGAGTCATCCACACTCAAGGAGAACAATGTAATCATTTGGGGATAATTAACGGCAAAGGCCACCACAATGGGAATCAATAGAACATATGACAAGATCGGGACCGGATTTATCATAAAAACAAACACCCCGGCCATCATTACCAGCAAAGTAGTGATAACCACGGTTTTAGGGGCAAACCGTTTCATCAGGGGTGAAGATAAAAAAGCACCGGTCAAAGCCATTGCAGCACCGAAAATGATGAGAATCATACTGTTTTCAAAGGTATCAAATTGAAATCGGCTGAAAAGATAGTTATCAACAAAGATATAAAAACTGTTAAGGGTAATCTGGGAAAAGAAAAATACAATGGATAACTTAATTACCGCAGGTCGATGGCGAACTGCCCAAAGGTTGGTGAACACATCTGTGATACCTATGGTAACAGCCCGTCGCTTAAAATTGACATTATTGAAGGAAAACAAGATTAACAAAAAATTGCATAGTATCAACATACTGGCAACGTAAAAAGGCAACTCCATTGAAGCAAAAGAACCAAGAATATTCTTGTCCGATAAAACACCTCCGAGCAAGGGGCCTGCCATCAAACCCAAGCTTACACCGACAATAACCAAACCCATATTTCTTGCTTTTTCACTATCATCTGTGCTTAAATCCACCAATGCAGCCTGGGCAATGGGCTGGTTACCTGCGGTAAAACCTGTGATGATACGGGCACAAAAAAGTAATATCAGACTTTGGTAAGAAAAGGAGATGATGGTCAACACATAAGCTAAAAACCCTCCCCCCAAACAAATTAACAGCCCCAATTTACGGCCGATAAAATCCGACAATCGAGAAACATAGGCCGCACCAAAAAACCAGCTAAAGTAGAACACACCCATGATCATGCCATAATAAAACTGGCGAGCAGCCACTGAAGTTGCAGGTTTAAGAAAACCCGACTCGGAATCCATAAACAATGTAGTAAGAACAGGAATCACTAAACCCTGCCCCATCACATCCAGCAATACCACAAGCATCAGGGAAAATTTCGTCAAATTCATTTCAACCTGCCTTAAGCTTTTTCTTATGGACTATCTTTTGATCATATTTAATGAATTCAGATTAAAACCTGGCTGGGGCAAAGTCAATAATATAAGTACTGTTTCGTAAATTCATTGACCGGTAAAACCCCTCACCCCGAAAAAAAAACTGGTGTTAATCCGACAGACCTGCTAAAAAAAAATTATTGATTGATGGTATCAATGGGGAAAAACCCCGAACTAAGAATTGAGGAGCTGTTCCCATGAACATAAAACATATCCGGCTGGTATGGATCATTTTTTTTATTTTAGGATTTGCTTTTCAGGCTCAGGCCAAAGACCCTATTGCCCTATCGAAGGGCCAAACCCTTTACGTACCGGCCTATTCACATATTTATATCGGTAACAGAGCCAATGCCTATCAACTCACCGTCACCTTGAGTATTCGAAACATCGATCCTTTACACCCCATCACCCTCACTGCCGTTGATTATTACGGAACCAAAGGTAAACTGATTAAACATTACCTGGATAAACCGATAGCCTTGGCATCTCTTGCTTCCACCCAATATATCATTTTATCAAAGGACAACCTTGGGGGATCGGGAGCAAATTTTATCGTCAAATGGTCATCAAAAAAACAGATGAATCCACCCATTATTGAGTCCATAATGATAGGAACCCAATCCCAGCAAGGGATTTCCTTTACCTCCAGGGGACAGGTAATTATCCAATCGAATCCCTAAGACCGGCCCATGGCAACGAACAATGGGCCGGTGATTAATACAAAAAGATCACATATTGGCTTTAAATATAAGGGTGTGGGGAATAATGAGGCGTTCAGGCCCATAGGAAAGTTTGGCCCGGCGCAATCCCTCGATACCAAGATCCTGCTCCCGGTTGACGTACACACATTTGTCCCTAAGATACCTGGCTGTTTCCCGATTTATGACCTGGGCGGCCCCTTTAAAAACCATATCAGATTTTTCAAACTGAATATTATAGGTATCATGATTAAGACGGCTGAAAAGACAAAAGGCCACCAATTTGTTTTTTACTTTAAGCCCAAGCCCTTCAAACCCCAGGCAATCAAAATAATTAAAGGCTTTTTCAATGACAGTAAACTCATCTTCAAGATCCCGGGATGGTTTTCCCCGGACTTCCAGTAAATAACGGGTAAAATCACAGACCATATGACGATCTGCTTTTTTCAAAGACATAACCGAATAATCAGGATAGCTGCGCTTGAACTGGGAAATCAGATTCCTTTTTTTGTGGAGCCTGGTCCCGTTGAGTTCAGCCAGACTATCAACCCGATAAATATATTCTGCATTATCCCGCTCTTCCCGGATAGTGTAAAATCGCTCAATCTCAGGATATACATCCTCATATTCTTTGGGGAAAATACTGATATCTGGTTCAAAACCCAGACAGATCAGATGACGGGATAAAGCAAGTAATTCATCGGGCAAAAACTTCGCCCCCGGGGGCAAAAATCCACATCTATTAACCCCGTCATAAATGACCAATCGCCCCTTGAAGGTGAACCATGAATATTGATAGACATCCTGCCAACAAAAAAGATTTGAAAAATTAAATTCGCAGGACTCGGGGTGGAACGGATCAATAAAAGAACGAATCAATTCCTGGTGCTCCAATTTAAAAGGGCACGGAGCTGAAAAAGCTATAGGTTGCCCTGGGTCACACTCAATTTCTTCACATCCTGCCTGCATTATTTTGAATCCTTTAATTTTAACGGGACATGTCCTTCAAGCTGCTGGAACCCCAGTTTTTCATAAAAACCTGTGGTTCCGGGTTGGGCAATCAGACCTATCCAGTCCACACCCCACGCCTTTAACCCGGCAACCAATTTTTGAACAATTTTTTCTCCAATGCCCCTGCCCCGAAATTCTTTAAGAACAGCCACATCCTGAATATAAGCATCGCTTGCCTTATCGGAAAGGGCTCTTCCCATTCCTATCATTTTTTTATTTAAAAAGGCACCGGCAAAAAGAGCGGAATCCGCCACGATACGATTTAAAAATTCTGGAGCATCCCCATAGCTGTCCTCCCACCATCCCGCATCTTTATACAGGGAAACAAGGGCATCTAAAGAAGCTGTTTTAATCCATTTTATCTCTATCTTGCCATCCATTAGAAAATCACGACTCTTTCAGCAATTTTTCAGCAAAATAGGGCAGCACAAAAGCGGCTTTGTGCATTTGCGGGGTATAATATTTGAGCTGATCCTGAATGGATTGGCAAATCTGACGAGCCGGAGTTACAAGTTTTGGTCCCAAAGACCCCATACAAATCCCGATATTTCCCCCCGGGTAGGTGGGCACATAAATATTGGCATAGGCCTGGACCAGGAATAATTCTCTGGTAATTCCAGCCAGGGTACCCACCCATTCCTGGTGCATAAAAATAGATTCCCCCTGGGTGGCAATAATACCGCCGGGTTTAAGTGCATTTTTCAAGCCCTCATAAAAAGCTTTTTTAAACAACACCTCTCCAGGACCTATGGGATCCGAAGAATCCACGATAATAACATCATAGGCATTAATTTTCTTTTGGATAAAGGCATTGCCATCACCGATATGCACATTTACCCTGGAATCATCAAATCCACAGCCAAGTTCGGGCAAAAACTTCTTTGATACGGCGATAACTGCTTCATCAATTTCACAAAAATCGATCTTTTCCACCACATCATGGCGACCGATTTCCCTTAAAACACCACCATCTCCTCCTCCTATCACCAGAACACTTTTGGGATCAGGATGGGAAAACAAAGGCAGATGGGTCATCATTTCCTGGTAGGTAAATTCATCAAATTCTGTAAGCTGAATAATACCGTCAAGCACCAGCATCTTACCATGATGCCGTGTCTGGTACAGATCGATTTGCTGAAATTTACTTTTCTTACTATAAATGGTTTCCATAATTTCAAGGGAGAGGGCAACCCCCGGCCACATGGGACAAATTTCCGAAAACCAGCCATTTTGAATTGTATTTAAATTCTTCATATTTTTAATTTCTTTAAATATTTATCAGGGCAACCGAAATGTTATCCCGATTACCCGATAAAAAAGGTGTTAATTAAATTATTGCCTCAGGGCAACCTGCATTTTATAGTGATTACCCTTGAAAAAAGACAAGGCAAACTCCGCCACTTCACGGGGTTCGTAAAACTTACAAGAGAAAATATCCAAGTATGCCGTATTGGTTGCATTGGCAAAATGACCGGAAATAAGGGAAGTTTCAATAAGCTGGGTCATGGAAAATCCCGCTACTTTTTCATCCTCTCCAAAATGAACAACCTGGCAATCGCCGAACCGCTTCATCTCAATGTGTTCACAAAGATTTACCACAAAATTTTCAATCATCCCGGCATCGCGGATAATATCAGGAGCGCAATCATAAATATCCACCGAGGTTAACACCCCCCAGGGATCTTTTTTATCATAGGCCTTTTTCCAGGAAATGGGCAGTGTCTTTCTATCTCTTATGGTATCGGAAATATTTTTCCCTGCCGATTGTGATTCAAAAGGATTACCAATAATTCCCCTGTTCTGATCCGAAGAAATCACCACCCGGGAAGATCCAAAGGACTCTTCCATGGAATGGATGGCAGCATCCAGATTAATATTATCTCCGCAAGTAAATATATCAACGGCGGCATAATCATGTTCCGGCCACGCATGCACGGTAAAATGGGATTCTGCAATAATCACAACTCCGCTCACGCCCTGGGGTTCAAACTTATGGAAAGAGGAACTGATAATGGTGGCACCACTGTCAGTGGCTCCCTTAAGCAAAGCTTTTTCCACGGCATCACGGCTAAGCAGAACCCCCTGACCGCAGTCATAATATTCAATTGTAAGCTGTCTACCCAGGGCAAAGACAGGATTATGGGAATCAACTGAAGGTTTAATATTTTTATCAAGCATTAACGCTATCTCCAAAAAAACAAATATATTAACACTATCCTGCCGGTGGGAACAGAATAAGTCTAAGGATCTAATTTCCCATTTAAGTTAAGAACCATTAAAAATTAATCAATGGTTGCCAAAAGGAAAATCAATATATTTCCATAATGGCAATAAACCTTTGCTCCTCTGTTTTACAAGGCATGGTCTTATCTCGTAATAGATCAATCATACCAGGGGCGTTAAACCGGACATAAGGATTCACTCGTAACTCATCGCCCAGGGTTGAGACAACCAACCGGGGATCATATTTTTGAAGGTAATCCTCAATATCTGAATTATTTTCCTCAATGGTGGAGGCTAATTTCATGGATTCTTGAACATAATCATGACCAGCATAGATTTTTGTTTCCCCGGGAAAGGCCAGTAATCTTTTCAAAGACCTGAAAAACCCGCCCAAATCTCCTGAAAAACAATTTCCAACGGTACCGTTAAACAGGGTATCCCCGGTCACCAGAAAATCACCGGCTTTAAAACAGACATCATCTTCGGTATGGCCCGGCGTTGGAATAATTTCAAGCTTTTCACCATCCAAACTGATTATCCGGCCATCTTTGACCCTGCGGCAATCAATAAACTTAGCACCTGTTTTTTCCAACAGAGCAGCATTCCCACAGGTGTGATCCTGGTGAAAATGAGTATTGGTCACATATTTTATTTCGATACCATTATCCCCGGCAAAATCAAAAATATCACCTGGATTTCCCCCATCGATGGCAACCCCCTGGGTGTCTGAAAAAACAAGATACCCCAGATTGTCCGTTGAATATCTAAATTGTTTTATAAACATAGCAATCCTTTATTTAATTTTTTGAATAGTCTTACTAAATTCCAAATTTTTAATTAATGAATCGGAAAAGAAAGGATAAATTCCGTATATTCTCCGGGATTTGAATCTATCCTGATAATCCCTTTATGCTGTTTCACAGCTTTTTGGGCAATAAAAAGCCCAAGCCCTGTACCTTTGATCCCCTTATCTGAATAAAATAAAGAAAACACCTCTTTATGGAAAGCTCTGGCAAGCCCTTTCCCATTATCCCGGACATTAAATAAAATCCTATCTTTTATCAAGACAACATCAATTTTTATTTCCAGATATTTTTGGATCTCTTTAACGGCAATACAAGCATCAATGGCATTTTCAACTATGGCTAAAAAAGCAGGTAGTAGAACCGCTTTATCCATGGACATTTCAATGCAGGAAGGGGAAATATTCAACTTTAGAACGATCCCGGCTTTTTTCATCTTTGAATCCAGGGTACCGGTCAACTCCTGGACAAAATCAAAGATATCCACCAGGGCAAAATTCATAGCCCTGTCCTTTGAATGAAATAAAATATCTAAAACCATTTTCCTGACCATGACTATTTTTTCTTTTACAATCTCCCAGCCAGCGGCCACAAGTTGGGTATCCTTTTTTTCAATACCCGTAGAAATCAGATATTCCCCGCCATCAAGCCCTGTAAGAAGCCCCTTAATCCCGTGGGAAATAGAGGAGATATGCAACCCCAAAGCGGCCAAGTGGTCCTGGAGTTCGTGGATCATTGTCACATCAGTAGACATTTCCATGACATGATCAACCACCCCATTTGGGTCTATAACTGCAGAAGTTTGAATCAAAAAATTCCGGATACTCCCATCTTTTAACCGAACATCCATTTCTGCCACATGGGATTTGCCGTCCATAAAGGTCTTTTCCACGGGACAGTCAGGACAGGGATTGGAAAGTTGTTTATAAACCTGATAACAACAAAGACCAGGGCCTTCCCCAAATTGTTCCTTGAACCGGTTATTTGATTCAATGATTTTGAGTTCTCTATTCTGGATGGTAATAAAAGAAGGGGATTCATTAAAAAGCTGAATATACCGTTTTTCAGAGGTTTCAAGCCGGCAGGTCTTTTCCTTTACCAGGTCTTCAAGATTTCTTGTATACTGCCTTATCTGTTCACGGGTTTTAATCTTGTCCCTTGCCCTTTTCAATGCAATTTCAAGGATATCGTGATTAATGGGCTTGGTGATAAAATCTACAGCATCCATTTTAAGACTCTCAATGGCCAGGCGCAAATCTCCGTGGCCGGTAATCATGATCACCTCAATATCAGGAAACTGCTTTTTGATAAATTTGAGCAGATCAATTCCGTCCATTCCAGGCATACGAATATCAGTCAGGACAATATCGGGCAACAAGGTACTAACAATCTGTGACGCCACCCGACCGTCCTTGGCTGTATGCACTTCATACCCAGCATCCGCAAGGCTGATACCAAGAACCTTACGGATTCCTTTTTCATCGTCAACAAGCAGTACTTTTAAAGCCATGATTATCTATCCTGTCAAAGGGGGATACATTTTTTTATAACTTCCTTTAAATAATCCGGGTCAGCTGATTTTTCAACATAGTACTTTGGAGAGGGAATTTTTATCCCCCGATCCAGATTCAACATTTTTATGTAATGGACAAAAGAATGAAAATCTACCCCTGAAAAGATAATCAGAGGAATATCCCGATACAAAGGTTGAGTTTTCAATTCCTGGTATACCAGGGCCCCGCCCTTTTCAGGCATCATCACATCCAGAATAATCAAGTCAGGCAGACGGCTGGAAAGTGCCAAAAGTCCCTGGACCCCGTCCCGGGTAAGAATGGGTTCAAGTCCCAAGGATCTGACCATGATCATAAGATAAAACCGCATATCCATTTCATCTTCAATTATCAGGACGGCCTTGACTTTTTTATCTATTTTATTCACCTCCTGTCAATTATATTTATAATTTATCTGATTTACTGACACTGGCAACGGGGCAGGCCGATCGCAAAACCACCTGTTCCATGGTGGAACCCATGACCGCATCTTCCATCTCCACTTCCTTAGTATGATGGGCCATTACAATGAGATCTCCACTGGTTTCCCGGGCAAATTTAAGCAACTCCACATAGGGAACCCCTTCCCACACGGAAATTTCATAATTGTCAAAATCTTCCATCTGGGAAACATAGAGACGTTCCATTTTGGCCCTGGCTTCTTTAATATGACCTTCGATGGATTTTTGTCCCGGTGTAACCCCGGCCTGGCTGGTTTCGATATTAAGGGCATGGAACAAATGCAGCTTACACCCGATGTGATCAGCCATTTTGTAGGCAAATTTAAAAGCAGCCATGGAGGCCTTTGAAAAGTCAGTGCCAAATACAATTTGATTAAAATACCAGAAACAGGTCTCACAGGGCCTGGAAATAATCAAAACCGGACACTTGGCCCACAGGGCCACCTTTTGCATTGTTGTACCCACAATTCCCCGAAACCGTGCGGCGGCCGGATCATCCTGTCTGGCATGGGCGCCCATGATAATGCAATCCACCTTATTTTTGCGGGCATATCGCAAGATTTCAATGGATGGAATACCCACAATAGTCTCATAGCCTGGCTCCCCATGTTTTTTAATCAGTGGATCATAGGTGTTTTTCATCTCTTCTTTTACCCATTCACCATAATCCGAGCCAACTTCCTCTTTTTCCCCCGTCACATAATCTGTGACAAAGGCACCACTACCGTGGGAGGGTTCAGCGAACACGTGGAACAGGATCAATTCAGATTTATATTTTTCTGCAAATTCAAAGGCAATTTTCGCTGCTGCATCACAGGCTGGTGACGCATTTGTTGCAAAGAGTATTTTCTTAAACATAAACTACCCCCTTATGGAACATTGTAACGGATTAAAATTAAAAGACATTTCCCAGGTAACTCCTTCTATCAGCTCAAAAAGTGAATAAAAGGTTTCATAGGTAAACATATCCTGTCCATCACCAAAAATGATATGTTTTAAATCCCCCAAAATCAATTCATGTTCCAATAAACTTTCCATCTGGAAGAATTTTAAAATCTTGGTTTGATTATCCTTTATCCCTTTTAAGGAATTATATATCTGAATCCCCGGTTTTCCGGGAAATCCTTTCATGGCTATGGTTTTGAAAAAAACCAGTTTCTCAATCTCCAGGGTTTTGGGGAATTGACCATTACCGGCCTTTACCATGGTTAAAAAGGTTTCCAGCAATTGAGACATTTTTATCAGTTCCGGATATTGAGAAATCAGAGCAAAAAAAGAAGCCAGGGTAAATCCTGGTTCCAATTCTATGGTATTGGACAAAAGGGAAAAGACATCGACTGTCACGGCTGTCTTTTTTTTTAAAATAAGCCCCTCCTTTGTCAGAGTAATTTTTTCCATACTTATCCTTTTTTTCCCCGGGGCAACTGCAAAGGAATTTTTATTGTAAATACAGAGCCCTCACCTTTTTTGGTTTTAAAAACGATAAGGCCATTGTGTTCATCAATGATTTTTTTAGTGGTCATCAATCCAAAACCGGTCCCATAGGCACCCTTGGTGGTGATAAATTCCTTGAACAAAGATTGGCTGATATTTTTATCCATCCCATTGCCATTATCACTGACCCGATAAACAATCCAGCCGGGTTCTTTTTCCACACAAATCATCACCTCTTTGTCTGCCCTGCCCCCTTTGTTTTCTCCATCGATATCAAAGGCATCAAATGCATTGGTGACCAAATTAAAAATTGCATTATAAATGGCATCACAATCCACCATGACAGACAATTTTTCATCCAGGGGGGATAAAACAAATTTAATATTTTTTTCAACCGCCCGGGAATTTAAAAAAGTTGTCAATTCCCGGGCCGGATAGTTTGGATTAATCCGTTTTAATTGTAATCGGCTGGTTTTGGCATAATTTAGCAGATCCAGAGAAAGATTGGTAATCTTATCAATATTGCCCTTCATCATTTCCCAACCCTTAACCAGATATTCCCGGTTTTCATTTTGTATGCCCTGTTCCAGGATAAAAGAAGATCCCTTAAGCCCTCCGGCAATATTTTTGATCACATGGGACATACCTGCCACGGTCTGCCCGATGGTAGCGAGGCTCTGGGATTCATCAATTTTTTTGTCCTTTTCCCGGATCAAACCCTCAAGATCATCCGTGTAGGCTTTGATCCTATGGTTAATGGACATCCGATCCACAGCTTTTCTTACGGCCAACTCAAGTTCTGTGCTGTCAATTGGTTTGGTAATAAAATCTGCAGCCTCATACTGGAGGCTTTTCACGGCAAGATCCATGTCTCCATGGCCCGTAATCATTATCACTTCCGTGTCCGGGCTAACCTGTTTAATCTGCTTTAAAAGTTCAATACCACCAATGCCCGGCATTTTGATATCTGTAATCACAATATCCGGTTTTTGGGTTTTAAAAGCCGCAAATCCAGCATCCCCATCGGAGGCCAATAGTACTTTGAAGCCGGCGTGGGTGAGGGTGATATCTAAAACATTGCGTATACCCTCTTCATCATCCACCAACAAAATAGTGTAAATTTTATTATTATTTTCCATCAGTCCTTCTTGTCAAAAAGCATGATAAAGGTTACCCCCCCATCCTTATTATTATGGACAAAGATCTGACCACCGGATTCTTTTATAATGCCATAGGATATGGATAAACCAAGCCCTGTACCTTCCCCTACTTTTTTTGTGGTAAAAAAAGGTTCAAAAATTTTATCGATATCGCTACTTGAAATTCCAATACCAGTATCTCTTATTTTCACCCGAACCTTGTTATTTTCCAATTTGGTTGACAGGGTAATTTGTTTCTTATCATTTTCCGGTATATTTGATCCGGCAAATTTTGCAACGATGGCATCCCTGGAGTTGATCAATAAATTTATAAAAACCTGTTCCAGACGAATGGAATCTGCGCTGATATGGGACAACCCTTTGGAAAGCTCCCATATAACTTGAATTTCCCGAAGCTTAAGCTGCTGGCTGAAAATATCAAAGGCCCGTTTCAAGACATCGTTGATATTAACCGCTTCCTTTTGAAAAACAGATTTTCGGCCAAACAAACGCATATGGTTGGTGATTTTGGAAGCCCGATCAACATGGGTTTCAATTTCTTCTGACAAGGTTTTTAAGATGTCCAGGTCAACCTCCTGGTCTGTTCCTAGTTTTCTGGCAATAAACCCCGACGCAGTTTTGATCACGGACAAAGGCTGATTTAACTCGTGGGCCACCCCCGTGGCCATTTCTCCCAGGGTAGCCATTTTACCGGCCTGGATCAATTGGTGCTCGGTTTCAACAGAATTGGTGATATCTACAGCCGTGACAATCAAAACCTTTTTATCCACAAAGTCAGCCGGGCTGATCCAGATATTAACATACAAATGATCATCATTTTTTCTTAAATTTACCACACGCTCGTAAAAAGATGCAATATTATCCTTGATCCGTTTAAATTCTCCGGCACTGGGAAAAAGAACATCAAACCCCTTCCCTTTAAGCTCATCACGGCTATATCCATAAACAGATAAGACCGAATCATTGCAATCTGTGATGGTCAAATCCTTTTTTTCTAAAATAAATACAGGGTTGGGGATATTTTTAAAAATAGCCTGATATTTTTTTTCCGAACTTTTAACCTTTTCTTCCAGTTTTTTCCGGCGACTGATATCCAGGCTCATCTCCATGGCTGCCACAATATTACCGTTTTCATCCTTAAGGGGTGCTGTTTTCACAAACCAATGGGTTATTGAACCATCCTTGTTAATTCCGGATTCCTCACTAAAATGGGATTTTCCATCCATAAAGGTTTTTTCAACCGGGCAATTGAGACATTTTGCATCCAGATCCTTATAGGCTGCATAGCAATAATCGCCATATTCAGGATTAAATTTGCGGGCAAACTCCTGGTTAAACTCTATAAGTTCGTAATTTCGATTCTGGACGGTAATGGTACAGGGCACCTGCTCAAATAGATTGCGGTATATGTCTTTTTGACGATTCAACTCCACCTGATTTTCATGGATCTCCATTCCCATATCATTGATGGCCAGTGCTAATTGCCCGATCTCGTCTCCAGATGTTGTCTTGTTTTTAAAAACCGTAAAATCTCCCTTTGCAATACGCTTGGTATCTTTGATCAATTGATTTATGGGATGGGTGACTAGAAAAAAGATAACAATGCAGATGGTGACGGTCAAAGTACTAAAAAGAAAAACAGCTGTCCAAACAGACATTTTTTTGCTCAAAGAGATCTCCTGCCTGACGGCATCCAATGAAACTACCACATCCAATGTGCCAAGTTTTTTAATATCTTCCGGATGATAATGGCAATTGGAACTGGAACAGGAGGCGGCATTTAAAATGGGATTTATTACTCCCAGCTTGAGCCCGCCGTCTTCTGACTCAAACATTCTAATCCTATCTTTAATCTCACTTTTCATTACCGCTGATTGTTTACTATGACATATTTTACAAGCAATATCCTGTTTTTGTCCAAAGGTTCCCAATTCTGAGCTTTTGTTTGAAAATCGAATCTGCCCCTTGCTGTTAAACACGCGAATCTCTTCGATATCATTATACTCGGACATGGAATTGAGGATTTCTTGCATGTCTTCACTGGGACTGTGGAGCATGGCAAACCAGGTCAGTTTCAACACGGAATTGCAAAACTTATCCACGTCGGAAATTGCCTTGTCAACAAGAACCCTTTTTTGATAACGGACACTATAATGGGACCAGATAAAAACACTGATAAAAAGAACTATACCGACAGGAACCAATAGCTTAAAGGTTAAGCCCATTTTATATATAATTCTTTTTTTCATACAGATTCTCCTTAACCATCTTTACAAGAGCCAAACACCCAATCAATGACGACGGTGTAAAAAGAGCTTTACTTTGATAATTTACCATAACCCGAAAAAATTGGTTTGTCTATATCACGACAAGAAGCAAAAATTAATCCTATGAATACAAACGTATGATGAAAAAACAGATAAGATCAAAAATTTCCACCGGCAATATTGTTCATTGAGGTTAAATCCAAAACAACACCCGGCATTAAAAAATCTGAAATTCGATGTTTTTCATTTATCAAGGTATCAACCACTCTATCCGCATTCCCGGAAATAAATGGAATCAATCCAATTTCATTTTGTTTAATAAATGTAGATTGAGCATCGGTTATGGCTCCACAAATCAAGATATCAATTTTATTTTTTTGCAAAACCTGCAAAAAAAATTTTGAAATTTGTGGATCAAACCGCTCATAGACCCGGCTGTTTATTTTTAAATTTTCTACATCAACAATCATCAATGTATTTGCGGACTCAAAAACAGGAGAAATCCTGTTTCCCCAAATAGTCAATGCGATTTTCACTTTAGTTATTCTCCTCATATTCGTTATGTATGACAAAAATCATGCCATACAAAAAACTTTGTGAAGAAAAAATCCAGAGCGATCGTTATCAGTTTTAACAACCACTCTGGCTGATATTGATCATCAATATTAATATACTTACCAGTGACCATCTTTATTAGCTTGATCAGCAAAAACAACATTGCCCTGGTTAAATTTTTGGATTAAATCAAGAACAGATCCACTTTGATCATTAACAACTTTAATTCCAGCTTTTTCCAGAGTTTTAAATGCATTGGGACCGCAAAATCCAGTCAGCAGTACTTTTGCTTCATTATGGCTCACCATGGCAGCTGCTTGAATCCCAGCGCCCTTAAAAGCATTTTTGTTCTCATGATTATCAAAGGCCTTAAATTCAAGTGTTTGTGTATCTATGATAAGAATATATGCCGCCCTTCCAAATCGTGGATCAACCAGGGAATCTAAACTACTCTCCATTGCCGTGACAGCTATTTTCATTTATCTTTCTCCTTTAAGAACAAATCACATTTGTCCACCAGCTGCACCGCCGCAAACTTGATCATTTCTGATTTCAACCAGAGTACCTGCGATCAGATCATTAACGACGCAATTTATTTCAAGATGCTGGTCATCATGATACACATCGATGCCGGCCTGCTTAAAACCCATTAACGGCCGCATGCCGATACCGCCGACAATAAGTGCCGTTACTCGATTTTCAGATAAAAGATTAACCGGTACCATACAGCCCCCCTGAACATGCTCCTGGTTTTGGAGTATGGCAACATCTTTTATTTTACCCTCTTCAACGTCCACCAATGTAAATACGTCACAATGTCCAAAATGACCTGATCTGGTTCCATCCAGTCCGCCCTGACCGTTTGAAGGGATTGCGATTCTTCCATTTTCCATAATTATATTTCTCCTATAAAGCTTGTATTAAATTTATTCCGGGACAAAATATTTTCCCAAACTTGCCTGACATTTTTACTGACCTGTGAATTGTTATCGTACTCAAAAATTGTTTTAGCCTGGATCATGGATTGCGTAAAAATCGGATCAAAGGCAATCTTACCCACAACGGCAATATTGGCTGATTCAGCAAATTTTTCAATATTTGTTGTTTGATCTACATTTAAATCATATTTGTTGATACAAACCATTGCGGGAATATTGAAATGCCTGGAAAGCTGTGCGACTCTTTCCATATCATGGAGTCCTGAAACCGTTGGTTCTGCAATAATCAAAATGGCCGTTGCCTGGCCGATTGAAGCGATCACAGGACATCCAATACCCGGGGGGCCGTCGGTAAGAATAAAATTTAATTTTTTTTTCTCTGCAAGGGCTTTGGCTTTCTGCCTGACATGGGATACCAATTTTCCAGAATTTTCCTGGGCTATTCCAAGCCTGGCATGAACCATGGGACCAAATCTTGTACTTGAAATATACCACTGCCCACAGATATTTTCAGAAAAATCAATGGCCTTTTCAAGGCACAGATCAACACAAACCCCACACCCTTCACATTCAATAGAATCTATTTCAAAGATATCTTTTACCGCATCAAATCTGCAAAGATCAATACATTGGCCACACTGGGTACATTTTTCAGGATCAATAATCGCCCTATGACCGGCTTTAAAATCATGGACTTTCTTAAAATCTGGTTTCAAAATCAAGTGAAGATCCGCAGCATCAACATCGGCATCACAACAAACCATATTATCCGCCAAGGATGCAAAAGCTGCTGTAATACTTGTTTTACCAGTTCCACCTTTTCCGCTTAAAATCACAAGTTCTTTCATCTATTTTCCCTGTTTTCCATCAATTGCATTATCTTATCAAACAGCTCCTGAAACTTTTCTCTATATCCTGGCAACGAATCTACAATCATTTGACCATTGGAATAAATTTTTGCAATTTTCTTATCAAAGGGAATTTCCATGAGTATGGGTATCTCTTGCTTCTTTGCATAGGATTTAACATCATCATTTCCCAACCCAGCCCGGTTGATAACAAGCCCATGGGGTATACCAAGAAGTTTGACGGTTTCCACCGCCAATTTCAGATCGTGGAGCCCAAAGGGTGTTGGTTCGGTAACCAGCAAAACAAAATCGGCCCCCTTCATGGCTGCAATAACAGGACATGAGGTTCCGGGAGGGGCATCAATAATTGTAATTGTTTCAAAGTTTGTAAAGGATCTGACTTTTTTAATAATCGGCGGTACCATTACCTGACCTATCTCCAGGCGGCCATTGGTAAAAGATATATGATCCATCACTCCGTGCTCAATTGTTCCCAGGGAACGTTCTTTTTCCATGATTGCATTTTCAGAACAAACAGCAAAACACCCTCCACAGGAATGACACAAATTTTCAAAAACCATAACATCTTTTTTTAAAACAGCCATGGCACCAAATCGACAAATGTCCATACATTTTCTACAAAATGTGCATTTTTCAAGGTCAACCTGGGGTACAAAAGCAACCACCTGTTCTTTTTTCACAATTGTCGGATCTAAAAAAAGATGGGCATTGGGTTCTTCAACATCACAATCTAAAAACTGCACATCCTTTTCCAGGGAGATTGCAAGATTTGTTGCAACTGTAGTTTTACCCGTTCCACCTTTTCCGCTGGCTATACTGATGATCATTAATTCTATTTCTCCGATATCTTCTATTCAATTGTCTGTAAACAAATAATTTGTCTCATCTTCTCAACTAATTTTTGAATCTCCATGCTACCGGGTGTAACCGATAGTTGCATCATCACACCAAATCCCTCATATCTTTCGTGAAACTTTTTGTGGGACAAAGAACTTGCAATAACGCAATTTATCATTGGATTTTCAGTAATTACCTTTTCAATAAATACTTTACCATCCATATCCGGCAAATTTTCATCAATGATTACAAAATCAATCCTTTTTTCCGGCAGCATGGACAAAGCGACAACACCTGAATCACACCATTGCGTACCAATTTCATTCTCTGTAAATACTGTTTTAATCTCTGTAAAAAATCCCTTGTCACAGCCTACCATCAGTACATAAATCATTTGCAGAAAAAGCCTTTATTTAATCTGTTTTTACCGACTGGTCTTTCCACGGCCTTTTTCCTAATCCCCGGCCCAAACCTCGATTACACATAGGTTGACCATTTTCCGGATTTTGAGTTTGACTTCTACTCTGTCTTCTCTTTTGCCTGGGACCTTGACCAATTTTACAATCTCCTAGTCCCCTGCCTGTTTTTGCCCCCTGACCCTCTGGTCCTGTACCATCAGTTCTCGGCATGTTTGACCTCCTTTATCGGTTCTATATTATTTTAGCGATATGAAACATTCATATCGTAACAACTCAAATTGCAAATCACATGCCAGCAAACCAAAAAAAATGACCAATTCAAAAGACTTAAAATTCAGTATGTTACAATACAAAAATTCAAACAAGATAAAAGGTTTTTAAAAAAGGTTGCACCAATGCAACTACATCAATGCAAAGAAGCAAATATCTATAAAAAAACGAGAAGAAACAACCAGATTACTCCGGGAAGGGAAACAAATAACTAATCCATATTTGATTTAGGCGGATTCAAACCAAGCCTTTTCATTCTTCGAAACAAGGTACTTTTATGAATACCAAGGGCATCGGCTGCAGCCTGGCGCTTATAATTATTGCCTTTCAACGCATTCATTATAATTTTAGCCTGGGCATTTTTAACCAGAAATGCGGGATCATCATTTTCCAGAATTTGATTCTTTGGAAACTGTAAATTTGACGGCAGGTGTTCATGGCTGATATCGCCTATGGAGCAAAGCACAAAAGCATACTCAATTATATTTTCAAGTTCTCTGATATTACCTGGGAAATTATGCGTCATAAAAAGTTGCAACACCTCAGGATCAATGCCTTGCACAGATTTACCCTTAAGACGATTTAATTTTTGAATAAACAAATCCACAAGAAGGGGAAGATCCTCCATTCGATTTCTTAAGGGTGGTAATCTTAACTCCACAATATTAATTCGATAAAAAAGATCCTGCCTGAATTTATTAGCTGCCACAAGCTCTGCCAGACCTTTATTTGTTGCAGCAATAATCCGAATGTCGGTTTTAATTATTTTTGTAGCTCCCAGGGGCTGAAATTCACGCTCTTGAATCACCCTTAACATCCTGACCTGGAATGCTGCGCTGGTCTCACCAATTTCATCCAAAAAGATAGTGCCCCCTTCGGCAAGGGCAAAATGTCCGGGTTTATCTTTTGTGGCACCGGTAAACGCACCAGCCTTATGCCCAAACAGTTCCGATTCCAGGAGTGTATCAGGCAAAGCACCACAATTGATGGCAATAAACGGCTTATCCTTTCTATCACTTAAATTGTGGATAGCCTTTGCCATAAGTTCCTTACCTGTTCCGGTTTCTCCTTCAATCAAAACAGAACTATCGCTTTCAGCAATTTGAGGAAGAATCTTAAATATTTTTTCCATGGATGGACTCTGGCTTATCATGTCCTCCATTTGAAACTTATCAAAAAGTTCTTTTCTCAATTCTTCCACAAGAGAATGATCTCTGAACACCTCCACACCCCCAAGAACATTACCCTTTTTATCAATTAACAGGGATGTAGAGGTAGTGATCGGAACCCGTTTTTTTTTACTGTTGATAATATAACCGGATGAATTGATAAAAGACTTGCCTTCATTCATGGTTTTTTTAAGGGCACAATCGGTTTCACACATATTTGATCGAAAGACATCCCAGCAATATTTCCCAATTGCCCCATTTCTTTTAATACCGGTTATTTTTTCAGCGGCTTTATTAAATGAAGAGATCTTCCAATCATTATCAATGGTAAACACGCCATCAGAAATACTTTCAAGGATTATTTCCGTGGTATCTTGATCTATTATTAAATCACTCATTTTCTAATTCTTCATCTATTATTATATTCATACAAACCATTCATTTCACCTGCAAGTCAAGTGCACTTGTTCTTTAAAAACTTTATTCCTCGGAACCAATTGTCCAGATCATATACGATAAATGATCAGAAAAAAAGAGTGAAACAAAAAATAAGACACATAAAACTTCACAGTATGAAATCTTTAAGATTCCGATACAAATTAAAACAGTTTTTCATTCATAATTTTAGGGATGCTAATGCAATCAGGTTTGGCTTTTGACTGTTTTGGAAATAAGAGTAAAATTGAAAAATTTATTTTAATAACATCGTAAATCCCCATTTGTTTTGAACCTGTTGGGTCGGTTGATAAAACCACACGACTATAGTTAGGTGCAACCATTAGTTGCACAGTACGATTTAGAAAACTACCTTTATGTGACATTTTACCTGATGGTATTGCATCGGTAATTTTTACTCTATATATATTGGTTTCTTCAGGAATAACACAAAGATAAATAGGTGTTGACGCAAAATTTGGACCCATAGGAGCAAATCTACTCCATAATTCAACTCGTATTACATGTTTTCCTGTCTCAAAGGGCAGCATGTTTGAGAGAATGTGCTGTTCTCCCAATGGGAAATCATTATGATCATTGTGATTAATTTCAGTTTCCTGTGTTCTACCAGATGGATACTCCACGGTAATTCTTGCAAAATCTAGTATTCGACATGGAACTCGACCTTCTTTATCTTGTGTCATAACAATTTGACGTGAATTCTCAGGAATAACTAACTCCACAGTAGAAGAGTGAAACATTTGATTTGGTGATCCATGCATTAACGGTATCGCATCGGAAACTTTAATGTGTGTTATAGACTTCGATGATGTTGACCTCTTCATTCTATTTTCTCCTTTTTTATGAATCTAAAAAATAATTATCCCTGCCCAGACTTTATCCAGGGGCCAAAATTATTCACGATACAAAAAACATATTCAACCTATGCCACAGCAAAAAATTGTTTTAGCATATGCAAATTATGCAGAAAATCACAGTTTGTTGTCCCCATACCTAGTATTCCAAAACTACGAATAATCAATCATACTTCAGTCGTGTCGATGACGAGAATCTTAAATATACACGTTAAAATCTGGAACTTGTGCGACATAAGAAAAAACCCCATTATATTATGTTATCATTGAAAAACAACATGTAAACTAAGGAGCCAGAAATGACAAGAAAAAAGATGGGTGGATCGACCGATATCTTGTTATCAAATATGGCAGATCCCTTCCAGTTAAGAAGGAATCTGCTTTATTCAGGTCTTACCTGTTCAGGTATTTTTTATTACTGTGCAGAATGTCACACTTTGTCCATTACAGATCTCACTATTCGATAAAATATTTTCATAAAATTCAATTTGCCCGAAATCTTTTTTTGATAAAAGCTCTGTCAGATCTTCATGAGAAAAAAAGTGAGTCCAAAACCTGTAGGTTTTACAATCATCCTCGTCAATAACGCAATACTGAGATAAAATCACCTTATTTTCAGGATAGTAAAATGTATCTGAAAGAAGTAAATATGGTTTTTCTCTCCAGAAATCTTTTTCAGATATTTCCCATGTTTTATCAACTGTTTTTTGACCCGGCAAATTCTCATTCAATACATCAAAAAGAAAACAGCCTCCCGGTTTCAACGCCCTATAAATATTAGATAACAAGACAGCTCTATCATCTGGAACAAGTACACCAAAATCCATAAAGATCAGTAATATCAAATCATATTTATCCAGATCCTCAAGTTCAAGGTAATTTTGACATCTGTACTCAATCTCAAGGTTGTTCTTTTTGGCTATTTTTTTTGCATATTTTATGGAATTTTCTGAAAAATCAACCCCTGTCACATGATGCCCTTTTTTTGCCAGTAATTGTGAATATAAACCAGGCCCACAACCCAGATCCAAAATATTCAAGTTACTCTTTCCGGCCTTGTTCAGTATCCAGTCAACTGTCTTTTCAATAGTTTCCATTTTTCTGCTTGCAAGGTCAAGAGCTGGATTTATATGAACATCCAATAGTTGTTTGGAAATATATGGATCTGTCCACATGACAGCAGTTCCTTTTTGATAAAGGGTCGGTTTTATGGACAGATTCATGATATTTTTAACGTTTAACATTATGCTTCTCCTTAAATCACGGTGAAATAGTAGATTCCACAACATGTTTGAAAGTATAAATTTTATTGTCTAGGAAATGATGATTCCGGACAGAAAATTGCAGCTCATTAAGGTAATAAAACACACCTCAATATCGGTTATTCCTGCCGGTTTTAATCTTCAAATCTAAAGAAGATAAATTGATATGTCTTTAAGAATTTTTCATAATTGGGGCTCAATGTATAAGATTTTTTCTAAAGATTCAAGGAAAATATTAAAGCCCAAAGATCGATTCTCTTTGCCCGAATTAATTTACATTGTTAAACTTTTGCCCCGGAAAATTTACTAATAACCTTTTCACATATCAATTTCGGTGTTGTAATCAATTCGAAATGATTCACATTTGGCACTAATAAATATTCACTCTTGTTCAATTTGTTATGTGCAAAATAAGTTTGCCCACGACAAAAACAGCTTTCCGCTGAGTACACAAGACAGTTGACCTTACATTTTTCTAGTACTTCAGTTAAGTCTTCCCAAAGCCCTTCGGCTCGTCTCAAATCCATAAGTGCATGGGTGTCTGATAGCTTTAATCGTTGAGCCATCCCCGGTGGCACCGTAAACATTGTTTCCCACAAACGACACCAGAAAAGACCTCCTTGCTTCAATGTATTGAGCACTACATCGCTTTTTTCATCAATATTGCAACTTGACTCAAAGCCACCTATGATTAAACCTTTAACATAATTTGGATATTGTTTATAAAAACCCAATGCTAATTTAGCACCCAATGAATACCCCAAAATTAGAGCTGAATGTTGAGATAGGGTATTTAAAACGCTTTTTATATATTTTGAGATTATATCGAGGGTCAGCAAATCCGAATTTCCATCTATTTCTGCTTGATAAGCAAATGGCTCAATAGCGACCAAAAAAAACCGTTCTTCCAACAGTTTTATATAGCCACACTCATCCCAGTCATTAACGGACATACCGAACCCAAACAACAAGACGACTGTTAACTTTTCAGAACTGCCAAAAGTTTTATATTTAGGAACCAAACCAGACATCATACTTTACAACTCTTAGTGTTTAAATTTAAAGCAACTTAAGTTCAGCTGCCGTGTGGAAGGCAGCCGAGCAGTTTATAAAAGTTGAATCATCTTCTTGTAAATTTGAATGATTCCGACCAGTATAAACAAAAAAACTACTGGCAGAAATTTGTATCAATATTTTTAATACCTGTAAAGAAATTTTGATAATTGGTCCGTCCTCGATATTTTAGACATTCAGTTCAGCTACTTTTGAGATAGATTTTTAAATCTTAAGTATTATTATCCTAATTCAAATTATCCAGGGCGCCAAAATGTTCAAGGATACAAAAAATATATGCAACCAATTTCCCGGGAAAAAATCATTTTAACATATGCAAGTTAACTTGACTCTCGTTACCAGAGACGTGAAAAATTCTTTCCCACGCACACGGATACTTATTGAAAGAATGCCATTTGATGCTATCTCAAGCTCATATAATTTAACATAAACATCTGCGGTTTTCCATGTCTCTATCGGTAATAAAATCTATTCTGATGACAAGACCAGTCTTGTCATAATATTTTAACCCATGGCAGGGGTATCTATGAACATTAAAAAATAGTTTTCCTTGAAATTATGGGATAAATAAAGTTATATGTTTTTATACACTGGCTCCGGGTTTATTCGTATGCAACCTGCCAGAACTCCGGAATTTATGACGATTTTAAAACAGGAGGTTTTTCGTTGAGAAAAAAAATCACACAGCTGACAATGGTATTAGTGTTGGGTATTGCTGGCTTGGTTTTTTTCAGTGGTTGCTTTGCAACCTCCACCCCCCAGGCTGCCCCGGCCATGGTTAAACGATCCGGTATAGCACCGACGGCGGCCATGCTTCCCATTATCAATACCTATGACCAGGAAACGGCCGACCATATAACCCAGGCTTTAGAAACCTGTCTCAAAGATAGGAATGTGTTTGAGTTTGTCCTTAAATCAGACGTGGATAAGGCCATTGCCGAAAGCGGATTTGACCTGGATAGAATTTTTGGTATGAGCTCATCGGAATATGCTGCCCTTGCAAATACCCTTGGGGTGGATTACGTGATCCACGGTGTAATGGTCGTCAAGAAGCAGTTGACATTCACCGGCTGGCGCAAAGATATAGACATTTCCACGAGGATCTATGACGGTAAAAGCGGCAACAAGGTTGATTCCTGGCGATCAATGACGGATTTCACCTGGACCGATAACAGTACAGCGCTGGATGCCCAGAAAATGGCGGAATCAGCTGTCAACCATACCTGTAGCAAGATGATTGAGAGAAATTTTTAACATCGGCAATCCTTAGATTTTAAAGCGCATTCAGGGTATTACGTACGAATGTCCGCAATATCCTATATTGCAATGCCCGGATGAGAAGAAAGATAATAGAAATTACTGATGTAAATCAAGACAATGTTTGATGGGTTTTCCCTGGTTTGAGATGACCTGAAACATTTAATCGTCAAAACAGGAAAAACTGTTTTTTTAAGATTTTTTACCTTAAAACCCAAACTGTAACTATGTCTCTTAAAATTAAAACCACCTTAGTCCTGTTATTCATTATCTTTATCTATGTGATTGCGCATATGTCTATTGAAAGATATATCATCCTGCCCGGGTTCCTGTCTCTTGAAATAACTGAGGCCGAAAAAAATGCACGTCGCCCTGTTCAGGCAATTCAACGTGAGATCCATCACCTAACTACATTTTTACATGACTGGTCTGCCTGGGATGTAACTTATGATTTTATTGTTACAAAAAGTCCTGATTTCGTTGAATCGAACATTGTGTACAGCACTTTTTATGATAATACACTTAACATGATCTACTTTTGTGATACTCAAGGGCAAATCGTTTGGAAAGGGTCCTACGACCTCGAAAGTGAAAAAAAAATCATTATTCCTGAAATGCCGGATTTATTTGAGAAAGATCACCCTCTCATCTCATTTAAAATTAAAAATAAAGAACTTACAGATATTAAAATATCAGGAATATATATGACCAGCGGACTACCATTACTGGTTGCATCACGCCCGATTCTTACCAACGAGAATAAAGGTCCGATAAGGGGAAGCTTAATCATGGGGCGGTTTTTAACGCCAAATATTATTAAAAACATCGTTAACCAAACCGAAGTGCAGTTTGAAGTTATCTTTGTCGACAATTTTTCAGACAAATCAATTATAAAGCGACTTGAAGACAGTAATAAAAGCTATATCAAAATTATTAACGATAAATCTCTCAACGCCTACGCTCTGATAAAAGACATAACCGGCAAACCGGCATTGGTGATCAAATCTGTAATGGAAAGAAAAATTGCCCAAAAAGGGTTTGAAATAATGCGTTATGCCCTTTTTTCAACACTTTTTTTTGGCTTGTGCATGCTTTTTGGTATCATTATCATTCTACACAATATTATTTTAAAACCTGTTTCGCTCCTCACCAACCACACTCTAAGTGTCGGTAATACAGGCAACCTTAATTCCAGACTCAATTTACAAAGAAAAGACGAATTCGGGATACTGGCAAGTCGTTTTGACGATTTGCTTTCCAACATTGAATCCAAAACAATCGAATTGGAGACTGCCAATTCGGAACTTTCTAAAACCGTTAAAAATGAAAAAAAGCTGGCACGGGAAGCTGAACAAGCGAACATCGCCAAAAGCCAATTTTTGGCAAACATGAGCCATGAAATTAGAACACCCATGAATGGTATTATCGGAATGAGTGGTCTGCTTTTGGAAACTAAGCTCAATTCGGAACAAAAAGAGTATTCCCAAACTGTTCAATCCAGCGCTGATTATCTTCTTTCCATCATCAATGACATTCTTGATTTTTCAAAAATTGAAGCCGGCAAACTGGAATTTGAGATTCTTAATTTTAATTTAAGGACCATTCTTGAGAAAAGTGCTTCTACAATGACGCTAAAAGCTCAGGAAAAGGGATTGCAATTCGAAAAAGTAATCGATGAAGAAGTACCTTATCTTCTCAAGGGAGATCCGGGTCGTCTTCGGCAGATCCTCTTGAACCTGACAAACAATGCAATAAAATTTACATCCAAAGGCTGTGTTGCTATCAGGATTTCCCTTGAAAATGAAACCACAACACATTCCACACTCAAATTTACAATTAAAGATGACGGTATTGGTATTTCCAAAAAACAGCAGGAAAATCTTTTCAAATCATTTTCCCAGGTAGATGTGTCGATCACCCGCAAATACGGTGGCACAGGACTTGGTTTAGCTATTTCAAAACAACTCGTTAAATTGATGGGTGGTCGGATTGGCGTTGAAAGTGAAAAAGGAAAAGGAGCCACTGTTTGGTTTACTATTGTACTTGAAAAACAAGAGTTAGGAAACGTACCTGATCCATACGAAAATCAAGTCAATGTTTTTTCGGTTTCACATGGGCTGTCGAATAAAGACAAACAAAAAATACGAATCCTTGTTGTTGACGACAATATCGTTAACCAGAAATTGGCTCTGATTTATCTAAAACAATACGGTTTTATGGCAGATTCAGTTGCAAACGGTCTTGAAGCAATTTCCGCACTTGAGATGATTGATTATAATGTTGTCTTAATGGATGTTCAAATGCCGGAAATGGATGGTTTCGAAGCGACAAGGACAATCCGAAGCAGTACCTCAAAAGTAAAAAACCATGAAGTTCCAATTATTGCCATGACCGCCCGTGCCATGAAGGGCGACAGGGAAAAATGTATTGAAACTGGCATGAATGATTACGTGACAAAACCAATCAAACACTCGATGATCCAGTTTTCATAAATTGACAACATCTTGGCTGTCGGTTATTCTCTCCACGTTAACAATAAGCCTTATGTTTCAGCGATGGAGATGATTTGTAACGTCCCCATGAGTTAAGATGCATGTGTTTGGATGAA
>JAAELK010000074.1 GCA_024226935.1 Desulfobacteraceae bacterium | reverse complement strand
TCATAATGGGGTTTGTTTCCCTGTAATACCTTTTTTAACACGGCTTCTTTTAATTGGATAGAATATCCCATATTTATCACCTCAATGCCCCAAATTTAATTTTTAATTGAGACGACATCTATCCTGACACAGGGGGATATTGAATCAGACATATACAAACTGGGAAATGATTATCATAGATGATGGTTCAACCGATGATACCCTCTATATCATAAAAGAATTTAAAGATTCGAGGATTCGTCTTTTTTCAGATGGAAAAAATTGCGGTCTTTCTACCCGTTTGAACGAAGCTGTTCTATTGTCTAAGGGAAAATACTTTGCCAGAATGGATGCTGATGATTTTGCCTTTCCTGAGCGATTGTCAAGGCAATTTGAGTTTTTATCAGATAATCCCAAGATTGACCTTGTTGGATCAAGTGCTATTGTTTTTAAAAACCAAAATGAGCTAATCGGTATTCGTAATGTGCCAAAATCCCATGAATTAATATGCTCTAAGCCAAATCAGGGTTTTGCGCTGATCCATCCAACATGGATGGGGCGAATGAAGTGGTTTATCAACAATCCCTATAATGAACAAGCCGTGTTATGTGAAGATCAGGATTTGTTATTGAGAAATTATGGAAAAAGCTGTTATGCAAATATAGAGGAACCATTGCTTGGGTACAGAGAAAATGGTTTATGTTTAAAAAAAATGTTTAAAACACGCTGGTCGTGGGGCAAGAGACTTTTTTCTTTCTGGGAGTGTATCAAACAAAGACCAGGATATGCATTTGGTGCAGTCGTAAAACAAGCCTTAAAAGCTATATTAGATGCTGTAGCTATAATTTCAGGGCTTCAGTATATGGTTTTAAGGCATAGGGCAGTTCCTATCGACTCAAAGCAGAGCTCTACCTTTACAAGGATCTATGATTGTATTGTTAAGACACGTGTTTAAAGATGGAATCCTTGTGTTTTATGGACGAATGTAATCTTATCGATAATTTTTTTATTGAGAGTAATTATAAAGTTATTTATAAAGCAGTATTTAAATACTGCTTATATAAGACAATGGCAGTGGAACAATTTTTGTTATTAAAAAATAAGATTAGATATTTATTAAAAACGCTCCAGGAAGTTTGTTTTTTCTTTATTAAGAATTTAAATCCAAGTGAAGATTATTTAGGGAAAATGATGAAAGACAGAAAATTATGTCGTGCATGCTACAAATTCTCAGGATCGGGTAGATTGATCATTAGGGAAAGCATATAAAGAAATAGTCCAGATTGTCATCGGTTCAACCGCCTACAGTTTGGGCATGGTATGACGGTGGATTGAGGGAAAATTTTTTCCGTTTTTATTCGTTATAATTAAATGTATTAAATCCATTCTTCTGACAGAGATGATCTCTTTTTGCTTCGATAAGATCAGATTTAACCATTTCTGCCACCATTTCCTTGAAGGATATTTCTGGTTCCCATCCAAGTTTAGACTTTGCTTTTGATGGATCTCCCAAGAGAGTTTCCACTTCGGTGGGTCTAAAATATTTGGGATCTACCACAACAATTGGTTTTTTAGTTTTATTGTCAAATCCTTTTTCATCAACACCTTTGTTTTCCCAGGCAATATCCATATTTAATTCTTTGGCGGCGATGTTAACAAAGTCTCTTACAGAGTACTGTTTTCCTGTGGCTATGACAAAATCTTCGGGTTCATCCTGCTGGAGCATGAGCCATTGCATCCTAACATAATCTTTTGCATGCCCCCAATCTCTTTTTGCATCCAGATTACCAAGATAGAGGCAGTCCTGGAGCCCAAGACTGATTCTAGCCAGGGCACGGGTAATTTTTCTGGTAACAAAGGTTTCCCCGCGTACTGGAGATTCATGGTTGAATAAAATACCGTTGCAGGCATAAATATTATAGGCTTCCCTGTAATTGACTGTGATCCAGTAAGCGTACAGTTTAGCCACGGCATAGGGACTCCTGGGATAAAAAGGTGTTTTTTCAGTTTGGGGAGTTTCCTGAACTTTGCCATAGAGTTCTGAAGTGGATGCCTGGTAGAATCTGGTTTTATTCTCAAGGCCGAGGAGTTTGATACCTTCCAGTATGCGAAGAGTTCCAAGGGCATCTGTATCTGCCGTGTATTCCGGTGATTCAAAGGAGACAGCCACATGACTCTGGGCAGCCAGATTATACACCTCATCTGGTTGAACCTGCTGGAGAATTTTGATCAGATTGGTTGAATCGGTCATATCTCCATAGTGAAGAATAAAATTCTTGTCTTCTTCATGGGGATCCTGATAAAGATGGTCTACTCTGCCAGTGTTAAAAAGGGAAGATCTTCTTTTGATTCCGTGAACTTCATACCCTTTATCCAGCAAGAACTCTGCGAGATACGCCCCATCCTGACCTGTAATACCTGTTATAAGTGCTTTTTTTATCATAATTTTTCCAACTTCATACTTTTTTAATAATTATTACCTGTTCTGGATGTCTTCTGAATGTAACTTTGTTGTCATAATTTTTGTATGCCCATTTTTATATATTTCGTTGAATAAATTCTTCAAAAATTTCTGAAAGGCGATCCAGGTTTTTGATAGCCTCAAATGGGTGGACTCCAATATAAAAACCCCGTTCATGGACAAGGTCTGCACCTGGCAGATTGGGTTCTTGTAATTCAGGGTATAATTGACATACCGGCTGGCGTGTCAGATTACCTGCCACAATTGGTCGTGTTTCCACACCTTGTTCTTCAAGATATGTCAGAAATGCATCTTTGGTAAAGGGACATTCTTGTGTGAGTATTATTGGCAATGCAAACCAGGAACATTCCGCCTCGGGCAAAACTTCCATCAACCGCATTATTGCTGAGTGACGATCGAGGTATTTTTGAAAATGAGCAACGTTTTGAAGGCGTTGCTCATTAAAAGCTGGCAACCTTCTAAGTTGTTCAAGACCAAAACCGGCCTGGAGCTCAGTCGGTCTAACATTAAATCCCCAATTTAAAAACATATATCGAGGATCAAGGCCTTCCATGGGCTCAGGTTTGAGATATTTTGCATTACGCGCCCATCCATGGGCACGAAGCAATCGAAATTGGTCTGAAAGTAACTGATCTTGACAGATGATCATGCCACCTTCCATAGTGGTAATGTGATGGGAAAAAAAGAAGGAAAAACTGCCTGCTATTCCAAAGGAACCAACCGGTTTTCCTTTGAATTTAGCTCCCAGAGCTTCACAACAATCTTCAATCAAAATCAAATTATATTTCTGGCAAATTGCCAAAACACGATCCATGTCACACGGGTTACCCATCAAATGAACAAGTGAAATTGCCCGGGTCTTTGGGCCGATTTTAGCCTCAAGATCATTTAAATCCATGTTCAAAGTATTTGGGTCCGTGTCAACGAATCTTATCTTCAACCCTGCCATCATTGCTGACCAAAGCTGGGTAGGCCAGGTAACTGACGGTACCAGAATTTCATCACCCGGGCTAAGAAGTTTTGTCTGGGGATTTACCAATGCAAAGGCAATCAACAAATCTGCAGATGATCCGCTATTGACCATGATTGCTTCTGAACAAGCGTTTATCTTTGCAAATTGACGCTCAAATTCAATTGTTTTCTCCCGCATCGTTGTCTGGAAAGAACATAATGAGTCCACAGCCGCTAAAACTTCTTCTATATCATAGCTGACCATGCTGAGGGGATACCAATATTTTTGGGGTTTGTTATTGTTAATTTCCGATGCTTCCTGCAATAAAGCCTGGATGGGTTCACGTAATTTATAAGTATTTTTTAAATTCATTAATATCTTCTCTGCTATAGGGGATAACGTTCTTCAAAATCGTTCACAACTGATTGAATACCTGTTACTAAATCAATTTTATGTCTCCAACCGAGTGTATTTAATCGACCAACATCCAATAATTTTTTTGGCATCCCATCGGGTTTAGTCAGGTCCCACTCCAGCTTGCCTTCATATTCCACAATTGTTGCTATGGTTTCAGCCAATTTACGAATGCTTAAATCTTGACCGGAACCGACATTGATAATTTCGGGGGAATCATAATTTTTTAACAAAAACATACATGCATCAGCCAAATCGTCTACATGCAATAGTTCCCTACAGGCGTTACCTGTGCCCCATAGAGTCACCGATGGCAAATCATTTCTCCTGGCTTCGACAAAACGCCGGACTAAGGCAGATACAACATGGGAACGTTCAAGATCAAAATGATCTCCTGGCCCATACACATTACAGGGCATAGGACAGATCACATTCAAACCATATTGCTGCTCAAGGGCCTGGGCAAGACGAATACCGGCAATCTTGGCAATTGCGTAAGATTCATTCGTTGGCTCAACCGGGCCATGCATAAAACAGTCTTCATTCATTGGCTGGGGGGCTTCCCGGGGATAAATACAAGAACTTCCAAGAAACATCGTCTTAGCCACGCCAAATTCCTGGCAAGCCGATAAAATGTTATTTTGTATTTCTAAATTTTGCAGTAAAAAATCCACCGGTGCTGCAATATTTGCAGCAATTCCGCCCACTTTTGCAGCCGCAAGGATAACATATTCTGGTTGCTCTTCCAGGAAAAATTTTCTCACATCTTTCCTGGAAGTTAAATCCACTTGAGATCTTGACCGAACCAGTATATTGGTAAATCCACGATCTTTAAAATAACGTAATAGAGATGCTCCTACTAACCCGCGGTGACCTGCAATATAAATTCTTGATTGAGTTGTTAATTTAGACATTTTTTATCCATGAAAGTGCACGTTGAATTGCTTTGTCAATATTGGTGTAAATACCCATACCTAACTCTGATCTTCCACATTCAAGACTGGGAACATAACGAGCAGGTTTAGAATCCATATTTTGTTTAGACATAATTTTTATTTCTACCGGGATATCCAAAAAAGAAACAATTTTATTGGCCAATTCTAAAATTGAAATTGATTCATCCGAGCCCACATTATAAATTCCTCCAACAGGACTTTGCAGTAAAATTTTCCATAGCATTGCCGTTAAATCTCCAGCATAACAATAAGACCGGATCGTTGTGCCATCACCTTGAATTAATAAAGGTTTTCCCTTGAGACCATCACGGATAAAATCTGTTATTGCAAACCCGGCATTTAGATCCTGGTAAGGTCCAACAAAAGTAAAAGGACGCGCTATATGAACAGGAAGTCCATGCTGTCGATGATATAGAACACAAAGCATTTCGGCATATCGTTTGGCTTCACCATATGCAAACTTAATATTTGTAATA
The DNA here is from genome assembly GCA_024226935.1 of Desulfobacteraceae bacterium. Lineage (GTDB taxonomy): Bacteria > Desulfobacterota > Desulfobacteria > Desulfobacterales > Desulfobacteraceae > NBML01. The sequence goes on along the minus strand of JAAELK010000074.1, from coordinate 17,173 downwards.
TCGGGAGCACCAGAATATCTTTCAGTAATTTTTTCTAAATCGGGTGGTTGCACCCCATATACCGCCCCGGAGCTGATAAACAAAAAACCTTCAACATTTTTTTGCACGGCAAGTTCTAATACTCGCCTAGTTCCCCTGACAATGGTTTCCGCTACACCAAGAGAATCATGGATCAAAGCCTTTGGTTCTGCCGGGGCAGCTGCATGAATGATAAAGTTACAATCATCATCGGGATACCTAAAATCTGCTATATCTCCATGCAACAATACTATATCTGGATTTGAGGCCAAATGAGGAGCCTTAAGAACAAATGCTTCCGGGTTTCGTGTTGGAACATAAACCTTACAAGGTTGTCTGGAGTTTTTGTTTAACTGAAGAATCGTTTCCAAGAGCCATGTGCCAATAAAACCAGTTCCACCAGTAATCAATAACCGCTTGCCTTGTAAGCGGTTAAGGTCTTGTCCGACAATCTTAATTATATTCGCTACATCTTTTTTAATAATTGAATGGATCAAGATAATCTCCAAATCTTGACTGACATATTGTCTAAATCACGCATTATGTCCCTTCCATTTCCAACGGTTTGGCAAAAGGTTCCATATGGGTCATGGGGTGTCCGAATGCAATCTTAGGATAAACATTTACAGAAATATCAACAAATACTTGCAACAAAAATGGTGCTTCTGGATTCTTCCACATTTTTTCAAGAGCTGCTGTTAGAAATTGATCATCCGTTACGCTATGACTTTCAATATTATAAGCCTTTGCTATATCTGCAAAATCTGGTGCAGAATACCCCCAAGAGGTCGAAGGATAACGCTCATTAAAATAACTCTGTTGAAATTGTCGTACCATACCTAAAGATTTATTATTCAAGACCACCATCTTGATCGGTAATCTTTGATGCGCAATGGTTTCAAGCTCTTGGATATTCAACTGCATTCCCCCATCGCCAGAGATCATGACAACGGGTTTACCGGAAACCAAACTTGCACCTACAGCCGCAGGAAGGGCAAAACCCATTGCTCCCATACCTCCAGAGGTTAAAAATCTTTGATCTGGCTGTAATTCCAATGATTGAGCAGCCCACATCTGATGATTTCCAACATCTACTGTATACGCAGAAGCCGGTTTAGAATATCGGGATAATTCATGCATCAACACATTCGGATTTATACCTGGAATTTTTTGTCCCTCTTGCGTATCGGGCCATTTTTTTCGTAGCTCTTGAATTTCATTTAGCCAAACCTTCCTAACTGTCCAATGAATATCCAAACTTTTCTTAATCACGGCAGTAAGAAACGGTTTCAGATGTGAAACAATTGATATACAGCCATTCAATCGATTATTTATCTCGCACTTTTCTATATCAACATGATAAACAACACGATTTCCTTTAAAGGCTGCAACATTTGCCCCGGTCTGTCGAATATCAAGGCGACTTCCAAGAACCAAAATCAAATCTGACTGACCTATTGATAGGTTAACCCAACGATTTCCATAAGTACCCAACAAACCAATTCGTGATGTGTGATCATAGGGCAAAGCATCAACTGCTAACAATGTGTTTACAACAGGTACTTGAACAATATCTACAAATTGCCGCAACAAAGAAACTGCATTAGCAGAATTAATGCCGCCTCCAACAAGGATCAGTGGTCTCTTTGCCAGCCTTAATTGATTTAAAACATCATCGGTGACATCTACAGAAGGCGTCGGCAAGACCTCAACTATTGGTAACACAGATACACTGTCATTAATTTCTGCTTTTTGGATATCCATGGGGATATCGAGCAATACAGGGCCAGGACGTCCATCTTTTGCTAAATCAAATGCTTGTTGCAAAAAATAAGGTACTTGGTTGGGATCATTGATCTGCCAAGCGGCTTTTGTTATCGGTTTTGCCATTGCAACAATATCCGTCTCCTGAAACCCTAATTGCCTGATCAGACGATCTCCCTTTTGTTCATGCAGATTTACCTGGCCTGTAATAAAAACAGTTGGAACAGAGTCAAAGTAACAACTACCAATACCCGTCAACAAGTTGGTTGCTCCAGGTCCACTGGTAGCCATTGCAACTCCAGGAATCCCGGTTAATCTGCCGCTTGCATCTGCAGCAAACGCTGCTGCTTGCTCGTGATGAACGCTGATCAATCTGATTTTTCCCTGTCGATAAACCGCATCCACTATGCGTGTGATCATTCCGCCTATTATTTCATAAACATGAGTGACACCTTGCTGATAAAGGAATTTTGCAATATAGTCTGCTACTAACATTAACCCTCCGAATATTGGTCCAATTCCAATTTTATAAATCAGGCCCGGTGTTTTTGATACCACCCCAGAGTTTCCAAGGAGCCTTCCCCTTATCCCACATATCATTCAACATTTCATACTCCCGGAAGGTATCCATGCCTATCCAGAATCCGCTATGCTTATGGGCCATCAATTGCTCTTCGGCAGCCAATTTTTCAATGGGTTCCTGTTCCAAAACGCATTCTTTATCCAGGTAATCAAAAACACGACGGTTAAAAACAAAAAAGCCTCCGTTTATCCATTCTGTTTGCACTTTTTCACGGAATTGATTAACCTGACCTCCTTCCATTAAATCCAGAATGCCAAATCTGGATGGGGGGCGTGTTGCTGTCAGGGTTGCAAGTTTGTCATGCTCTTGATGAAAATCAACAAGGGCATTGATGTCAACATCCGCCAACCCATCTCCATAGGTCACCATGAACGTATCTGTATCAATGAATTTTTCAATACGTTTAATCCTACCGCCAGTCATTGTTTTCAATCCTGTGTCCACAAGAGTGATATTAAAATCCTGTTCAGTATGGTTGCTCTGGTATGAAAGATTATTGTCATTTCCCAAACTGATGGTAAGATCATTGCTCATGGCCTCATAGTTGAGAAAATAATCTTTGATGACATTTCCCTTATAGCCCAGGCACACAATAAATTTGCGGAAACCAAAATGGGCATAATGCTTCATTATGTGCCACAAGATCGGTTTACCACCAATTTCAACCATGGGTTTAGGTTTAAATTCAGTTTCTTCACGCAGCCGGGTCCCAAGACCTCCGCAAAGAATCACTACAGGAATATTTTTAATCATTTTGATTTCCTTTTTTCCTAGCATGAAATTCATCAATTTGATTCACGCATATTTCGTATGGATTTTTCTTATCATAGTGCTGATACCATTCAACCGTTTTTTTTATTGTTTCCTCTATGCCCCATACCGGAAACCATTTTAAATATGTATTTGCTTTGGAGATATCAAGACTCAGAAGGTTAGCTTCATGGAGCAAATTTTCATCGGATAAATTTACCCAGCTGCCATTTCCCCAACAACCTACAACCTTATCAGCTATTTTATCAACGGATATTATCGAATTATAATTAGGGCCAAAATTCCAGGCACCACAAAACTTTAACGGCTCTTCATACATTCTGGATGCCAAGAGTAAATACCCGCTCAAGGGTTCCAATACATGCTGCCATGGCCGCGTTGCTTTGGGATTACGTATTTCAATCGGCTTATTGTTTTCTAAAGCTCTGATACAATCTGGAATAATCCTGTCTTTTTGCCAATCACCACCGCCAATGACATTACCTGCTCGTACCGATGCAAGACTTTTACTGGGTTCATCGATATTTAAATTAAAAAAAGATTTCCCATAGGACGCAGTTATAAGCTCTGAACACCCTTTGCTTGAACTATAGGGATCATGCCCGCCCATGGGATCGTTTTCCCGATAACCCCATACCCATTCTTTGTTTTCATAACACTTATCGCTGGTGACATTGACAATAACCCTTACTGAATCAACCAGTCGGCAGCATTCAAGCATATTTACTGTACCGCCAACATTAATATCATAGGTTGCCTTGGGACTTGTATAAGATTCACGAACAATGGGCTGGGCTGCAAGGTGAAAAACAAATTCCGGCTGATGTTCCTCAAACACCTTCATCAACTTGGAAAAATCTCTCACATCCCCAATTGTATGGACAAGTTTATCTTCTAAACCTGTAACGACAAAATTATCTCTATCCGTGTAAGGCTCCAGGGAGTATCCAACAATATTTGCACCAAGTTTTTCCAACCATATACAAAGCCAGGAACCTTTAAAACCAGTATGACCTGTCACCAAGACTTTTTTATTTTTAAAGATATTTGCAAACATGATTTATACTCTACAAGTCAAAAACTTTTTAATAATATCCATGGTATAATCTATCTCTTTACTTCCTATTCCAGGATAGGTACCTAAAAAGAATGTGTCCTCCATAATACGATCGGTATTTTTAAGTTCACCAACAATTCGGTATTCAATATCCTTGTAAGCAGGCTGCCGAAGCAGATTCCCTCCAAATAGATTTCTTGTTTCTATCAGATTTTCATCCAAATAATTTGTTAATTGGGTTCTTGTAAAGCCGACATCCTTTGCGATCGTTACAGGAAAGGCAAACCAAGCAGGATCCGATCCGTCCGTGGCCTCGGGTAAAATAAAAAATTCTTCAAATTTTTTGAATCCTTCCTTCCACAGCTTGTAATTATTCCGACGTGCTTTACAAAATTGATCGAGCTTTTTCAATTGTTCAACACCTATTGCCGCCTGGATATCTGTCGCTTTTAAATTGTATCCGATATGTGAATATACATATTTATGATCGTACCCATGGGGAAGGTCACCATGCTGTTTGGAAAATCTTTTTCCACAACAATTATTCTCCCCCGGTCCGCAATTACAATCTCTTCCCCAGTCTTTCAATGACTGGACAATACGAAAAAGTGTTTTATCGGATGTTGCGACAGCCCCGCCCTCCCCAAGGGTTATATGGTGGGCTGGATAAAAGGAGTGGGTTGCCATATGCCCGAAAGAACCTGTGTTTTTGCCCTTATAAATAGAACCAAGGGCATCGCAATTGTCTTCAATCAGAAAAAGGTTATGGCGGCTTACAATTTCCATAACCTTATCAAGGTTAAAGGGATTGCCCAGGGTGTGTGCAATGAAAATCGCTTTTGTTTTGGGACCTATTGCTTCTTCTATCTGTTCCACATCAATATTATATGTTGTGATATCAACATCTACAAAAACCGGCACAAGGTTATTTTGTATAATCGGATTAATTGTTGTGGGAAAACCAGCAGCAACCGTTATGACCTCATCACCGGGCTTTAATCTGCGATCTTTTAACAAAGGTGAGGTTAAAGCAGAAAGGGCGAGAAGGTTGGCAGAGGAACCGGAATTAACCAAAAGGGCATATTTTACTCCGATTTTAGTAGCAAGATCGGTTTGAAATTGCCGGGCAAAACGTGCTTCGGTCAACCAGAAATCAAGGGAAGCTTCAACTGCAGCCTGGATTTCATTTTCATCAAATATCCGGCCTGCATATCGAACGGGGGTCTTGCCGGAAATACTGACTTGGTTTGAACTTCTTACCCGGTGAAACTGAGCCACCAAGTCTGTAATTTGTTTTCTTAATTGGGTTTCGGTCATCTTTTTGCCTTGTCTATTGAGGCCCTCAACAGCCTCTCATATTACAATGATTATTATTTTTTCTACCAGCTATCTGCTATATTTTGCCAAGTATATAATCATACAGCTCTAAAAGAGCTGTATGCTGATTGCATAATCAGGGCAAACTTATATTACACTGCCATAAAAAAAGCAATAATTCGCCTCTAAATTTTAGGGTTAACGTATTTAAAATTGGTATAAAATTTGATTTTTTGAATTTTCAGATGCTATGCAAATATGATGGTTTTGTTTGCGTTTACCCTTCAATCATAAGTGATTGAAGGGTAAACTATATAAGTTATATGCGATTGCCCTGTTTTTGGAAAATGGGTTGTCATTGACACATTTCGAATAAAATATTAAACTCATCAATTTTTATGGAGTAACTAAATTTATGCAAATTGGAATTTATAATTATTATGATGCTTATAGCACTAATAATAAAATTTTTGATTCTAAGGCTTATTCGATCGGTGAGAATTTAGAGTACCCTTCAATTCTACTGAAGAACGAATTAGAGTCACTATCACACTCTATCGATACGTTAGATCAACACGAACTTAAATGTTTTGATAAAATCATATTTCTTGATTATCCAGATAAAAGAAAGATAAATCTGCAACAACTATATGATTTAGGTATTGAATTATATTTAATTATTTTTGAACCTGAAATAATTAAACCTGATAATTATAGAAAAAATAATCACGATTTATTTAAGAAAATTTTTACTTGGAGTGATTGCTTGGTCGATGGACATAAATATAAAAAAATAAATTTTTCTCATAAAATTCCTATTAATTTCAAAATTGATACAAAGAAAAAAAATAAATTATGTGCTTTAATAGCAGGGAATAAAAAAAATAAAGATCGAAGAGAATTATATAGTCAGCGATTAAAAACTATTAATTTTTTTGAAAAAAATTTTCCTGAAGATTTTGATTTTTATGGTTTGGGTTGGGATAAGTGTGTATTTGCACGCCCGTTCGGTAAATTAAATAAACTATCTTTTTTAGCTAAGATGCTGGCTAAGAGGTACAAAACTTATAAAGGTATTCTTGATAAAAAAATAGAAGTTCTTTCTCGATATAAATTTTCAATATGTTATGAAAATGCAAAAGATCTTCCCGGGTATATAACAGAAAAGATTTTTGATTGTTTTTTTGCAGGCTGTGTTCCAGTTTATTGGGGTGCTCCAAATATGGATAAATATATTCCCAAAGAATGCTTTATTGATAGGACTGAATTCTCAAATAACTATGAATTATATGATTATTTAAAGACAATGGATGATAGTACGTATAATAAGTATCTATATGCAATTGAAACATATATTAATGGTCAAACAATATATGGATTTTCAGCTCAGGCATATGTGAAAACTATATTAGATGAAATTTTATGAGAAAAACAAATGAATATGAAGAATATATATTATACATTTCAGTTATTCTACAATAATTTTAATAGAGGCACTTTTAGCTAAAAGTTCTTTTGTGCTATTTTTATACCATAAATCGTATCGCAAACAATATTTGATCTCCACAAAAAAATAAATCTTATGGGCCAAACTATTTCCAATAAAAAACATTATTTATTAAATTTATCCACGCAGAATTTAGTAACGATTGTGTCTGTCTTAATAGCTTTTTTTTCTGCCCCAATATCATTAAATTATTGGTTAGCTGAAAAATATGGCATATGGGCAATTGTTACTTCTTTTACAGCATATTTGAGTATGTCTGGTTTGGGAATTGATGTTGCTGCCGGTATTCTCATGACAAAAAACGGCTCTTACAAAGTTAAAAGATCTATTTTTAAAAAAAGTATATTTGTAGTAGCTATTTCAGTCGTTATATTTTCTATTTTATTTTTATTGGTGAATATATTTTGTCCTTCCTGGTATTTAATCATAGGAAAGATGAGTCCTGATATCATTCTGACTGCAAAAAAAGTTGCAATTATCTTTATAATTTCATTTTTAATTAATTTGCCATTTGGTGTCATATCTAACACTTTTGCAGCATACCAAAAGGCATTTTTGAATAATATTTTTCAATTGATTCAAAACATTATTGTTTTTTTAGTTTTGATTATAACTATTTTTTTAAAAAAAGATTTAATTTTTTATTCATTGTCATATGGGGTGTCGATGTTTTGTATCAATATTTTAAAAACAATAACGTATTGGTACTGTACAAAACCATTTAAAAATCTCGATAAAGAAGATTTTAGCCAAAATAATGATGAACAGTACTCAACTTTGATTAAAACAGGCTTGCGATTGAGTTTCTATGGATTGGCTGTTTTAATGTCATCTAACATAAGTAATTTAATAATTTCTAATAAAGTTAATGTTGCAAGTGTTACGCCGTATGCCCTTAATTATAAACTGTTTTTTATGGCATTTACATTTATCTCAGCTATAAATCTTTCTGCTGCTCCACTATTAGGCAAAGAATATGCGAAATTAAACTGGGAGTGGATAAAAAAAGCATATGATATAATATTTTTATCAACCATATCACTTGGTGGTTTGCTTTTTATTGGCGGAATGCTTTTTTTCCATGATTTCCTGTTATTGTGGGTTGGTCAAAAGGGGTATTCAAGTTTTCAATTAATAATGGTGTTGGGTCTTTATTTTTTTGTTTATAGTCTATCCAATTTGAATTACGTTGTTATCAATTCTTTAAATTTTACAAAAGGCATAGGGTTTATAAGTTGGGCAGAAGCTATCTTGTTTATTTTGTTTTCATTCCTATTTGTTGGTAAGTGGGGAATTTTAGGTGTTGCTGCCGGAATGTTGGGTGGAGCAGCCTGTACAAGTTTATGGATTCTACCTCTCATTGTCTATAGAAGATCTCAATATAAATTAAAATATAATTATAAATTTTTGAGCAAGATAATAGTTTATTTTTTTATGGTATCTCCCTTAATATACTATATACAAACATCAGTAACTGTCAGATACATTCGTATAGGTTCCGGGGTAGTTATTTTAGGTACATACATTGGAATGTTATTTTTAATCTTACCAATGGAGATTAAAAATAATATTTATTCAAAATTCATAAAAAAACAAAAATTAATCCCAAATAATTAAAAGCAATTTAAGGAAAATATAATTGAATCAAAATCAATTGGTATCCATATGTATTCCAACATATAATAATGGGCAATATATAGGTGAAACTTTAGAAAGTTTGATCAATCAAACATATAAAAATATCGAGATTATTGTAAGTGACAACGCATCCACAGACAACACGAAAGCTATAGTATCGGCAAAAAAGTCCAAGGACAGCCGCATCTATTATTTTAGAAATGATGAAAACCTAGGCTATGTAAATAATATCAAAAATGCGGTGAGCAAGGCAAAAAGCGATATTATTGCCATATATCATTCCGATGATATATATGAGCCTACAATAATTGAAAAAGAATTGATCCAACTATTAGAAAATGATAACGTAGGCGCTGTTTTTTCCGCATTCGCATCTTTTAATGAACAATATTCCAATAAACTTGAATTTTCACAATTGTATGATCAATTAACAGCATACTCAATTTATGATTGTAAAAAAAACATATTTTTTGGAGGCATTAAAGAATATCTTCCTGTTATTACAAAACATGGCAATATATTTTCCTGTCCAAGTTTAATGTGCAAAAAACAGATATACCAGGATATTGGAGGCTATACAGATGAATATCCAACCAATGAAGATTTTGACCTATGGTTGCGATTACTAAAATCTGGTTACAATCTTCTAATGCTGAATGAGCCATTATTACACTATCGTATTTCCAGTACCCAAGGTTCAAATATATCTAAAAAAATGACCAGTTTACCAATGATGTACATGGTTCTAAATGATTTTAAAAAAAATAACCCCCAGTTTTTTATTGATGCAAAAATCATTGATAATTTTAATTATCTTCTGGGCAAGGGGTATTGCCTGACTGCCCTCAACTATTTAAAACGAAGAGAATTTTTACCGGGCTGTTCGTATGTAATCAAGTCAAAAAAATATTATAAATTTAGTGTGTTTTCAAAAGTTGGAATTTTTCAATTATTTGGATCGCTATTTGTATCTTTTTACGCAATGTTCAAGCCAGGTAGTAAGTTTTAATGCGCCATAAAAGTTTATTTTCTCCAAACCATTTTATTTACGATCCCAGTATAACTTTGAATTAATTTAACGGTTTTCATGCTTGTGTTTTCTTCAATATAATCAGGTACATCGGAACCCATTTCACTTTTGCACATATCTACTGCAATCGTCATGGCTTGTAATATGCTTTGTCTATCTATGCCACCAACAATCAAATTACCTTTATCAATGGCTTCTGGTCTTTCTGTACTGGTTCTTATTGAAACAGCAGGGAATTTATAAAAGGAAGACTCTTCTGCAAGGGTACCGCTGTCTGAAATGACACAATATGCATTTCTTTGTAAGTTTATATAATCAAAAAAACCAAAAGGCTTTAATTTCCTGACATTTTCGTGAAAAATAAATCTTTTGTTTTCAATATTTTTTTTGCTTCGAGGATGCATGCTGTAAATAATTGGCATATCATATTCTTCAGCTAGGTAATTTATAGAATCCATCAATTCTAAGAAATTGTTTTCTATATCAATATTTTCTTCTCTATGGGCTGATAGTAAGATATATTTTTTTGACTCTAAACCAAGCACTGATAAAACGTCACTTTTATCAATTTTATCGGCATACTTGCTTAGCATCTCGGCCATTGGTGATCCAACTACATAAGTTCTTTCAGGAGTAACCCCCTCTGAATTTAAATACCTTCTGGCGTGTTCCGAGTAACATAAGTTAACATCACTGGTATGATCAACAATCCTGCGGTTAATTTCTTCTGGTAAATTCTCATCAAAACATCTATTTCCTGCTTCCATATGAAAGATCGGTATTTTTAACCTCTTTGCGGAAATCACACTTAAGCATGAATTAGTATCCCCAAGCACCAGCAAGGCATCTGGAGAAGTCTTCCTTAACAACTTGTAAGATTTACTCAATACATTTCCCATGGTTTCACCCAAATCATCACCTACGACACCTAAATAATAATCAGGACTTCTTAGCTCTAAATCATCAAAAAAAACTTGATTTAAAGTATAGTCGTAGTTTTGTCCCGAATGTACTAAAATATGATCAAAATATTTATCACATTTCTTTATAATCTCAGATAATTTTATTATTTCAGGCCTGGTGCCAACAATTGTCATTAATTTTATTTTTTTCAATTTAAAAAGCTCCTTTCCTAAAATAATGTGGATATATCTCTTTATGATTCAGAATCCATTCGTTCATTTCAATAATCATTGTTTCATAAGAAGGAACTTTGAATGAAAAATCTTGTCTATTATTAATTAACGACTTATCTAATTTGATTTTATCATTTTCCAGAATTTTAAGTTTTTCATTTCTCATATGTTTATTGAACAATGTTAATAAACCAAATTTACTTATATTCGAATTGTTTACAAGGTTGTAAACTCCAGAAAGATTTTCTTGAATTGCTTTTTCCATGGCTTTTGCAAGTGTTAAATTAGTTACTCCACTCCAAATTGCTCCAGTAAAACCAAAAATCTCCCCTTCTTGTTTCATGAACCAATTAAATAGACCTATCCCGCATTCATTAATGTCTGGTCCTATGATCGAATTTCTAAACGTCAGATCTTTATTGTTATCTAACTCACCCAAGGCTTTTGTTCTATCATAGAAACTCTCGCCATCTTTTAGTGAATTTTCTGTGTAATTACCTGTTTTACCTGAAAAGACACAATCAGTGCTGATTTGAATGATTTTAGTCTCTGTATTTTTGGATACCTCACTTAAAAAATGTGGTAGGTAACTGTTCACTAATATGGCTTTTGATTTATCTTTTTCAGCATCTTGATTAAGAATTCCGATTGAATTAATTATGGCATCGTATTTTCCTTTGTTAATCACCCTTCTTAAATTATTAAAATCAATAATATCTCCACTAATGTAATTACAAAACTCAATTTTTCTGCGACTAAAAACTGTTACATCATGACCCATTTCCTTAAAATACAAGGATATAATGTGTCCGGCCATTCCACTGCCGCCTAAAACTAAGGCCTTCATTATCTATTCTCCCATTTTCTTAATTCTTCTTGTATATAATCAAGCTTTAATAATGTTTCTTTTATCTGCTCAACATCGAGCCTTTCTGTATTATGGGAATTATAGTCTTCTACTTGTTGTAATTGTTTAATGCCTTTAACAAAGTATTTATCATAGTTTAGGTCTCTTTTATCGGCGGGTACTCTGAAAAAATCTCCCATATCTTGAGCATTTATATGTTCTTCTTTGGTAAGGAGTGTCTCATAAAGCTTTTCACCGTGACGTGTCCCGATTATTTTGATTTCTGAGTCTATATCAAACACCTCTTTAATAGCCTGTGCTAAGTCTCCAATGGTTGAAGCCGGTGCTTTTTGAACCATAATATCGCCTGTTTCAGCATTTTTAAAAGTAAAGACAACAAGCTCTACTGCTTCTTCAAGAGTCATTAAGAATCTTGTCATATTGGGGTCTGTGATTGTTAACGGTTGTCTGTTCTTAATTTGTTCCACAAAAAGAGGAATAACCGAACCCCTTGATGCCATAACGTTTCCATATCTAGTTCCACAGATTAGTGTGCTTTTCGAATCAACCGTCTTCGATTTTGCAACAAACACTTTTTCCATCATTGCTTTTGAAATTCCCATGGCATTTATTGGATAAGCCGCCTTGTCTGTCGATAGACAGATGACTTTTTTTATACCCATTTCAATGGCGCCCGTGAGGACATTGTCGGTTCCAAGAATATTCGTTTTAACCGCTTCCAATGGAAAAAATTCACACGATGGAACTTGTTTCAATGCTGCTGCATGGAAAATGTAGTCCACACCATGCATTGCATTCTTAACACTCGCTAAATCACGGACATCACCAATATAGAATTTTAATTTATCATTTCTATAGAGTTTTCGCATATCGTCCTGCTTTTTTTCATCCCTTGAAAATATACGTATTTCTTTGACATCTGTATTAAGAAATCTTTTCATTACTGCATTTCCAAAAGATCCCGTTCCACCTGTTATTAAAAGAGTTTTATCAGTAAACAATTTAAGCTTCCTTTTTCTCGATGCAATTAATATTTGAAATATCCATTTTATTTCTAAGCCAATAATTCCCTGTAAATTGTATAATATTTTTTGAACATTTCTTTTTTTGAATATTTAATACTTGCTTCTTTTGCGATTTGTATCGAATTCTTGGATTTTAATTCTATATATTCATTAATTGCATCTTTAAGCATATTAATATTTCCATGTTCAACAAATTTACTATATTTTTTTAACGCTATTTTTTCAGGAGCTCCTGCTTTAAATCCGACCACAGGTGTTCCACATGATAATGATTCTGCACATATCATGGAAAATGTTTCTCTTAAACTTGTTAATAATGTAATATCAGCCATTGAATAGAGTTTAGCGAGCTCTAATCGGTCTTTTGTTTTGGGTAATATAAGTACATTAGAAGGGAGTTTATATTTACCATTGTTGGAGCCTACTATAAGAATTTTTACATTCTTATTTTTTAATCTCTCTGCTATTTTTAATACATATTTCCCGCCCTTTAAAGGGTCGTCAAAATTGGCTGTTACATGTAACACTATTTTTTCATTTTTCAATCCAAGTTTTTCTTTTAACTCCTTGAACTCCTTTGGATTATAGATATCTAATGTATCAATTCCGTTCATGACTATTTTCATTTTTTTGTCTTTGAAAAATGGAGATTGCTTGGCTCTGTTGTGAAGCCATTCTGATACTGAAGTTATTACGAGTTTATTAAAATTTTCAAAAGAGTTTTCCATTAATTTCCATTCATTGGCACTTCTATCGAAAACCATAGAAGCCGGTCTACCATTTTTTCTTTGGGGACATTCTCCACAACCTGTTTTCCATTTTTCACAATTTAGTGCGTGTCCACAACCAGCGGTATACATGAACTCTGCATGCAGAGTTATAATTGTAGAAAAATTATTTTCTTTCAGGTAATTTAACAGCTTGTAAATGTTAACCATATATCCATTGATACAGTGTATGTGGACTACGTCTGGGTGTTCTCTTTCCAGAATTTTGATTAAGTTTCTCGTAGTGTAATAGCATCCTCCATATGCATAACCTGTTACTTTAGCTCTAAGAGACTGAGCTTTCATTATAAATTCAGGCGCCAATTTAAAAACCTGCTCCTGCTTATGTCTTAATCCTCTGCCATAGCAAATCAATGAGTTGTGACCATTTATTTGAAGTTGTTCATGAATATCTTTAACAATATTTCCTGTGCTTCCATCAGGATAAACTACGTTTACTTGCATTATCTTCATTAATTGGCACCCTTTGAAATAGCCTTTAATCGATTATACAAATTACATTTCAAAGATTCTTCTGAATGGTTATTTACACCATATTCTCTCATTCTTTCAGCTGTTTTTGTAAGAATCTTTTTTTGTTCAAGTATTTTTGTAAGTTTCTTTTTAATCTCTTCTTTTGAGTTCTTTAAAATAACTTGGGCAATGTTGTGTTCATTTAGTAAATTGATAGATTCAACTTTTTCTGGTCCTATCGCCAATAGGCAATTTCCACTCTGAATGCAATCCACTATTTTAGTTGAGAATGATAAGTGGGTTTTTCTGATTTCTCTATTTTCAAAAGATTCTACATGGGCAACCATATCAGATTCTGACAATACCTTTTTTACTTCACTATAAGATATGCCTCCTAACAGCATCGATGCACCTTTAACATTTAATGCATTTTGTATTCTGTTGCTAAAAAGTCCTGTTGTATAAATATTTAAAACGATTTTAAGACCATTTTCGTTAATTTCTTTTATTGCCTGGGCAAGGAGTGCAAGTACACGCCATCGCCCATAAAATAAATTTCCTGTATAGGTTATTTTTAATGGATTGTTAAAAGTAGTTTTAGTATTTTTGTGAGTATCGCATATTTTATATAATGGGAAAATATTAGTATGTAAAAATCTTGAATATTCTTCACATAATTTACGCGTTGCTCCATATGTTAAATCTGTCTTAGTAATTGATCGTCTAATTGTTTTTCGAATACAACTCTTGTGAATTAAGTAAGACGGATTTTGGCTTTTAAACGAATACACATCGTCTGTAAAAAATTGAACTAATTTTGCACCTGAAATTTCTTTGCAATATTCAACAATATTAATATAGTAAACAGATTCAAGGCAGAATGTGAAAATAATATCTGGATTAAAATTTTTAATAAAATTATTTAATTCACGTGTCTGCCATTTTCCAATCTTCCAAATAAATTCTCTAATTAACAAAAACGACTGAAACCTTAAACTTCTTAGAATGTCATATAATTTTTGTTCTTTTTTGTTAAACGTAATAGACAAGTTACCTTCTACAGTTTTATTATTTCTTCTACTTTTTTTTTTGAATAAATTTTTTATGATATCTTTTTCAGTTATCTGATAGTATTCTTTTACTAATTCAGACGTTGGCGTTCCTGATTGGCAATATAAATTTGCAAATTCTACATCCTTCATATTTTTGAAAATATTGCTGTACGTATTTCCTACGCTATTGTCATCACTCCATGGAACATCTGATATGACTAAAATTCTCATTATAACTCACTTTTTTTTACACTTTTTTTAATATTAACATTCAGCTTCATTTTATAATGTGAAACCCGATGATCCAGTTTTTAAAAGTGATAAGGCTGGTCAATTCAATGGATAACATGATTTCCAAAGTCATATCTTATCCATTCGATTGACCAGCCTTACAAGAATGATAATAAATTAAATTTCATTTGAGCACAACACCCAAAATATTATATAAAGCCTCTTTGCTAATTTTAATAAGCCAGAACATTGGGCATTGGTATAACTTGGCTGGGAGTCGAAAATTGAACTTGAAAAGGGAATAGAGATGGTTTATAGATCCTTTGATGAATTCAAAAAATAAAATTTGTATTGTTGTGGCTACCCCCATGACCGCCCATGTGTTTTTAAAAGATCAAATCTTGGGCTTGTCCAATGATTTTGAGGTTACTGTAGCTGCTAACTTTTCGGAAAATCCAGGATATATGATAAACTGGGATAAAGTCAGGACAGTCGATATTCCCATAGCCCGTCCAATAAAACCTGCCAAGGATTTAAAAGCGTTATTCAAATTGTTCCTTTTTTTTCGGAAGAACAGGTTTTATGCAGTGCATTCCATAACGCCCAAGGCTGGCTTGCTTTGTATGATAGCAGGCTTTTTAGCACGTATACCTATTCGTATTCATACTTTTACAGGACAAGTTTGGGTGACACGCAAAGGGATAGTACGCCGACTGTTAAAAAATATAGATCGGTTTTTTGCTTCATTTGCGACCCATGTTTATACTGATAGTCCTTCCCAACTTGATTTTCTTGTTGAAAATAAGGTTATTTCATTTGATAAGATTAAGGTGTTGGGGGATGGGTCAATCAGTGGTGTTGATTTAAAAAGATTTCAGCCTGATTTTCTGTGTCGCCAGCAGATCCGTGATTCTTTTGGATTTACAGAAGAATGTGTGGTGATACTATTTTTGGGCAGGATGAATCCTGATAAAGGAATTGTCGATTTGGTAAGGGCCTTTAAAAAAATAAATAATAATAATGTACATCTTTTAATGGTGGGTCCAGATGACGGTTGTACCCATGCTCAACTTTTGGAAATAGCAGGTCCATGTTCATCCCGGATTCATTTTAGGGATTATACGTCTGAACCTGAAAAAATTATGGGTGCCGCAGATATTTTTTGTCTGCCCAGTTATCGAGAAGGTTTTGGCTCTGTTGTGATTGAAGCGGCAGCTTGCGGGATACCTTCAGTCGCATCGAAAATTTATGGTCTGACAGATGCTGTTGTTGATGGCAGTACAGGACTCTTATTTCCCCCAGGGGATGTTGATGGGTTAGTTTTCGCACTCCAAAAATTGGTAGAAAATTTTGTTTTGAGAAAGCAGATGGGGGATGCTGCACGAATAAGAGCAGTGGATCTATTTAGTCAGGAACGGTTGACCGGGGCAATGCTTGCAGAATATTTAACTTTGACAGGATATAGTTATCATAGTGACTAACTTTCCTGGTTGAACAATCTCTATAAATAGAAACAAATAATTTTTTTTTATAAATCAAAGATTTCCCGGTTGATTTTTTGATTTATATCTATTATCTTCTGTTTATCGCTTCTATTTTCAATGATAAAATTTTGCTAAATTCGGCTGTAAATCATTCCATTTTCTGAGATTCTTTTTTTTGTTTTGGAAATATGTCTTTGCGATCAGCAATCTTAGGAGTCAGGGATATTCCAAATTTTAATTATTAGCAGGAGACTTATTATGCAAAATAAAAAAAGTTTTTTATCAATTGTTGTCATCGGCTTATTGGTCATGAACCCCGCGGTCAGAGCAAAAGTTATGCGCAATTGGAAGGTGTCTAAAGTAAAAAGACAAGAAGAACTCCATTTAATAACAAACAGTGGCATAAAATTATTTTTAAGGCAACACATAAAATCATAAAAAAATGCAATTT
>JAAELK010000073.1 GCA_024226935.1 Desulfobacteraceae bacterium | reverse complement strand
TTGATTCTCAAGGGTTGTAGCGGTAATTGTTGGTAAAAAGAAACATTCATACTTCTTTTAATATCAAATCATTTTACTCGTGTCCCGAACTATTTTTAAAAATTTGATAAAAACTTTACTAACCCGAATATTTACCTTTTTTTCCAAAAAGTTAAATGTATATTTGCATTATGTAATAATCTTCACCATGGGGAGGTACTCATAATATGAAAAAAATTTATTCTTTCAGTAATAACCTTCACACAACAAAACATGACCCCAAGGGAGTCTGTTTTGCTGCTAATTTTCTACTGGCCCAAAAATTTTTAAATGGACAATCGATCTCATCAAATGCTCCTGAAATTGAAAAGTGTATTCATCTACAGGCACTATATAATAAATGTGGAGGAAAAAACCTTCTATCTCTTTTTCAACTCGAATCCAAATTATGTTATGAAGAAAAAACAAATGATTTTAACCAAATATATAAGTTTTTTTTAAAAATCAGGCAAAAAAAATTATATGGGTTTTATTTAATCGGATTAAGATTTAAAAAAATAGGACATATGGTAGGCTTTTGTTTTTCAAAAACCAAACAATACCTCTTTGATTCCTCTAAGGGGCTGTTCCAAACAAACAATAATAATTCAGGATTACAAGATATCGTCAGGCACCTCACCAAATACAAACATCTTTTTCTGCAAACAATTTTAGTTTTTAAATACACCCGCAAAGAATCCATGCAATATGATCCGGCAAGCAAAAAACAGGCAGAACTAAAATTTATGAACGCAAGAAACAGATCTCAAAATAGAGCTTCAAATTTCACTTACACACAAAGGGAACGACAATATAAAATTTACCTGGAAAGACTTGAAAGCTATCTTAATGGAAATCGTCAAATCCCCCCCAACCTGCGGGATTTAACAACTTTATTTAACCATGATGATGCCCCAAAATATCATACCGGGCAGAATGCTATTCTTGATTCCAATTATCCAACTTGGGGATAATGCCACTATAAGGGGGCTATAAAAATCAAAAAAGGGTTTAGAGGTAAAATCTCTAAACCCTTTGATTTTATATGGTAGGCACGAGCAGACTTGAACTGCTGACTTCTACCGTGTCGGGGTAGCACTCTACCAACTGAGTTACGCGCCTGTAACAACAATAGGCTTTTATCAAACCCAACGTTTTGTGTCAAGAAAAACTAATATTTCTTCCCTATTTTTTCTTCAAGATTCGGAGCATCTTTCCGGGACGATCCATCCTGCTTTTCAATAAAACAGATGAAGACACCATTGTCCGTCACCTGGTCCACCTCAATCCCAAATCCGTCAAAGGTTTTGAGCATCACTGCATCTGCAAATTGTTTCGGGCTCCCCTTAAAAACAATCTCCATAACAGCTTTATCCGTATCAATCTCTTTAGGTTGTATATTTTCGATATCTTGAATTTCCTTGAACCGATTTTTCAAGGCGATAAACCGGGAAAGAAACTTCCCCCCTGCAATGGTCACATCAAAAGACTTTTCACGTCTCATACGCTGGGTCCAGAAAGTATCGATCTTTTTATCCAGATCCCGGGCTGCCAGCCCGCTGACTGCGGAAATAGCATCAATAGCACCCTCCTGGCCCATGGTACTTTTTACCGCTGCTCGATTGATAGATGAAATCACCTCTTTGCCTGATTCCACATCATACACTTTTAATTCAATTTCCCCATCAAAAACATTTTCATCCCCCATTCGATTGATAGATTTCGACGCACCGGCTTTTCCTATGACCACCATGTCCGCCTTAAGGACCCGCCCCAGCTCCATGGCAGCAGCGGCATCATAGATGGATGTAAAATGAATATTATAGGAAGAAGGGACCGGACGGTCAGAACCCGTACCTGCTATCTTGAATCGATGTTGGGTCATCTGTTTTAAGATAATAGTTTCCGAAAGGCAATTATAGGGCGCAGGGTTATCGCCCCACCAATACCTGGGAAGAAGCTCTCCCGGCGTCTGCTCTGCAATCATAAAAAGGATCACGGGCTTATCTCCAGAGACATTAAGTATCTTAGCATCGGTCAGATGTTTTTCAAGCAAATCCAGATTAATCTTGGATTCAACCCCCACCAGATAATATCCCTTGTACTGCCCACCCCCCATCACCCGATAGTTGATCACATAGTCCGAGGCATGGGGCAAAAGCCTTCCATACAAAAATTCAAGATTAGCACCAAACACCTGACGGGAAACCATGGAAGCAAAAGCATTCTGAACTGCTACTTCCAAGGCTCCTCCCACAGCTTTTTGCTTGGCATATGGAATATTTAATTCACTGATCTTTTGTCGGCCCATGGTCACACCGGTCAATACATTTGCCGACCCTGCCGCAAGAGCCATATCCATCGTAAACAGCAATCCGAGAAGGATGGCAGCCACACACATACCTGCTTGTCTTTTAGTTCCCATGATTATACCTTTCTTTGGATTGAATAATCTGCAATCAGATGCAAAAGAGCCTTTGAATCGGAATCTTCAAATATTTGCAGAGAAGCCTTGGCCTTATCTGCATGGTCTTTTGCCATGGCTTGGGTATAAGAAATACCTCCAAGGGCAATCAATTTTGCCTTTAAGTCTTCAAACCGATTCTGGTCAAAAGAACTATCTTCCAACATATCATACATCCATTGCCTATCTTTAACACCGGCATGGGCAAGACTGTGAATCAAGGGCAAAGTTAATTTTCCCTCCCTCATATCCGCACCGGGATTTTTTCCAAGTTCCAAGGCCGTGCCCATATAGTCCAGAAGATCATCCGCCATCTGAAATGCCATTCCCAGATGATATCCATAAGCTGCCAGAGCATCCTCTTTTTGACGGGAGGTCTTGGAAATAATGCCCCCGCTCCGGCATGCTCCCTGGATCAGGACAGCGGTTTTCCGCTCAATAATCCCAAGATATTGAGCTTCAGACAGATCCCTTTGACCTTTTTTTTCCAATTGATCGATTTCCCCCTGGGACATGGCCTGGGTGATATCAGCAATCACAGAAATCACCCGGGGTTCTTCAATTTTGGCGGCAATAGCCAGGGCCCTGGCCAAAAGAAAATCCCCGGTGAGCACCACCTGGGGGGCAGCCCACCTGGTGTGGGCCGCTTGCTTCCCCCGGCGCATATCCGC
The DNA here is from genome assembly GCA_024226935.1 of Desulfobacteraceae bacterium. Lineage (GTDB taxonomy): Bacteria > Desulfobacterota > Desulfobacteria > Desulfobacterales > Desulfobacteraceae > NBML01. The sequence continues at coordinate 8,797 of JAAELK010000073.1, read as the reverse complement.
TTTGTCCACTACATCATCATGGAGCAGGGTGGCGGCATGGAGGTATTCAAAAATAATGGAAAATAAAATTTCAAGCCCGGTGTTATACCCACATATCCTGGCACTGTGGATCATAAGCAGGGGCCGCAGGCGTTTCCCCCCACTAAACAACAAATGGGAGGCTATTGTCCGTACCAGACCCAGGTTGGGATCCAGATTTTCTTCCAAAGCCTTTTCCACCTGTTCAAGATCAGGAGATACCTGTTTGAAAATTTTACCCTTTATATCAGAACTCATGCCATCTCTCCGGCAATATCATATTCAAATGCATCTGTTATTCTTACATGAACAATGGTCCCTATTTCAAGCCCCCTGGCATAAATAAATGTCATTCCATCCACCTCGGGTGCCTGGAATTGTGTCCTGCCGATATAAACACCTTCTTCCGGGTTTTCTTCCACCAGCACAGGATAGATTTTTCCCACATGCCTTTCATTGACCTGCTCTGAAATCTTTGCCTGGGCTGCCATAAGAATATCATGGCGTTCCTCGGCGATCTGTTTTGGCACATGGTCTTTAAAACCATGGGATTTAAGGTCATCGGAATCGGAATAAGTAAAAACTCCGAGGTGATCGAACCGGACCTGTTCTATAAAATCCTTCAGGATTTCAAACTCTTCCCGGGTTTCCCCTGGAAACCCCACAATCAGGGTGGTACGAAGACTGGCACCGGGAGAAACTTCCCTGATCATTTTAAACAGATCAAACAGATTTTCCCGGGTATAGGGTCGTCCCATGCGTTTGAGAGTGGTGGAAGCCGCATGCTGGATGGGAACATCATAATAGGCGCAAAGGTTATCATGACTTTGAATAACTTGCATGATTTTTGCCCCAAGGGTCCCGGGGTGGGTGTATAAAAAACGGATCCAGACATCTTTATCCCGGGCAGCAATCCTTTTGGCCAGGGAGGATAAAACAAGATCCAATCCCACGGGTTCCGCAAGATCCTGACCATAATCTGTGGTATTTTCAGCAGTAAGAATGATCTCTTTCACCCCTTTTTCCACAAGGGATAAGGCCTCGGCACATATGTCATCCACAGGCCGGGATCGCTGGAGTCCCCGCAATTGGGGAATAATACAATAGGTACAATGGCGATTACAGCCTTCGGACACCTTTATATAGGCAAAACCCTTTGAGAGCAGCTCCCGGTCAATGGTCAAATCCTGAAATTTGCGTTGATTCGGGTCGGGAAAAAAAACCAGGGCCGTGGACTCTCCGCCTTCCACCACATCCACAATTTGTTCACAGGCAGCAGTCCCTAAAAAAGCATCCACCTCGGGCAAACTGGCCAAAAGACCTGCATCATCCTTATACCTCTGGGCCAGACAACCAGTTGCAATAAGCTTTTGACAGACCCCGTTTTCCTTAAACCGGGCCATATCAAGGATTACATCCACCGCCTCCTCGGAGGCGGTGGATATAAATCCGCAGGTATTGACAATGATGACTTCAGCCTTTCCAGGCTCATCAGTTCTTTGGTGCCCCGCAGCCACAAGCTTTCCCAGCATTATTTCGCTGTCCACCTGATTCCGGGAGCACCCAAGAGTTTCGAGAAAAACGATCATATGGCTTTGGCCATGAGATCTCCCAGAAGAGAGGAAAACCTTGCGGGATTATCCAGTTTTCCGCCTTCGCTGATGACAGCAATATCATAGAGCAGATCGGAGTAATCTGTGAGAACCGGATTGGTAGTATCGGTTTCAAAAACCCCTTTGATCTTTTCCATTACAGGATGGGTGACATTAACCTCCATAACCCTTTTTTGATCCGGTGTTTTCTGGCCCGAGGCTTTCATGATCTTTTCCATGTAAGCACTCATACCATAATCATCCCCGGACAGACAGGAGACAGAATCTTTAAGACGGTTGGAAACCACAACATTCTTAACACGGGTTTCCAGTTTACCCTTGAGGAAAGAAAGAAGGGCGGAATATTCATTTTTCTTTTCGTCATCCACTTTGTCCAGATCCAGATCACCTTTCTCTGCACTTTTTAATTTCTTTTCTTTATATTCAGGTAAAGACTGGGTCACCCACTCATCGATGGGATCAACCATGAGAATAACCTCGAAATCCTTAGCTTTCAAGGACTCCAGCAAAGGAGAATTGATCAAGGAAGTCAAACTTTCCCCGGTAAGAAAATAGATCTCTTTCTGATCTTCTTTCATGTTAGCGATATATTCATCCAGGCTCACATAATTGTCCCCGGATTTAGTGGTCTTGTACCGAAGCAGGGAAGCAAGCCGTTCCTTGTTTGCATAATCCGTCGGGATACCAGCTTTCAGGGACTGACCGAACTCTCCATAAAACTCTTCGTATTTTTCCTTTTCCATACCTTCCAGGGTGGAAAAAATCTGTTTAACCAGGTTTTTCTTGATATTTCTCACCAGGCGATCTTCCTGGAGAATTTCACGACTCACATTGAGATTCAGGTCCGGAGCATCCACAATACCCTGGACGAACCCCAGGTATTCAGGCAGAAGTTCTTTACAATCATCCATGATGAAAACCCGCTTACAATACAACTGCATCCCATTTTTTCTTTCCGGGCGGAAAAGATCCATGGGAGCCTTGGCAGGAAGATACATGAGTACATCATACTCGGTCACCCCTTCAAATTTCTTATGGATAATCTCCATGGGTTGATCCCAGTTATGGCTGATGTGTTTATAGAACTCTTCATGTTCTTCCGGGGTTACATCATCCTTAGCCTTGGCCCAGATGGCTTTCATTGAATTGAGAGTCTCGTCTTTTCTAACCTTGCGATAGGTCTCTCCAACGGGTTTACCCTCGGAATCCTTAACAATTTCGTTCTCGGGAATGGGCTCACTTTTTTCAAGGTTCATGATCACAGGATAGGTCACAAAGTCAGAATGCTTTTTAACAATATTCTGAATGATATACTCATCGGTAAAATCCTGATCCCCTTCTTCGGTCTCTTTCAGATAAAGGGTAATAGTTGTACCCCTTTTTTCTTTTTCAATTTCCTGGACAGTATAGGACCCTTTACCGTCTGACTCCCAGCGAACACCTGTTTCAGCTCCTGCAGCCCTGGTATCCAACCGGACCTTATCCGCTACAATAAAAGCGGAATAAAAACCCACACCAAACTGACCAATGAGTTCAGGGGACAGGTTGGACTCTTTTTTAGATTTTTCCAAAGCTTCCATGAAAGCTGCTGTACCTGACTGGGCAATGGTTCCGATATTTTCATTAACCTCGTCCAGGGTCATACCGATACCATTATCGGAAATACTAAAGGTTTTTGCTTCGGAATCTGTGGACAAACGGATGTGATAATCTGTATCATCGGCGAAAAGTGCGGGCTCGGTCTGTTCCTTGAATCTTGCCTTGTCAATGGCATCCGAAGCATTGGATATCAATTCCCGGGCAAAAATTTCCTTATTGGAATACAAGGAATGAATAATCAGATGCAGCAACTGCTGCACTTCTGTTTTAAATTTACGTGTCTTTTTAGCTGCCATTTTTACTCCTGTTTCAATTATATAATACCTGTTTTCAGGCTCAATTAGTTTTCAATAATAATTGTGGCAAAAACAAAATTGTCAAGGCTGCGCGAATGAAATTCACTGTCTAATCAACAAAGAACCCACACCAACTCTGGTTACCTTTATTCCACAAATTTCAGATCTTTTCAAAATAGACGATAAAAACGATTTGCTTTATTAAATTGCCCGGGATATCAACTATAAAATGACCAGATCCTATAACAAAAAAAATAAAACCATCCCAGGTATTTAAATGAAACATACAAACGACATAAGAGACCAGGCCCATCTATCCGGAAAAGAAGTAAAAAAACTCAATTTTATTAAGGATTCAAAAAACCTTGTATTCCGAAAATATTATAGATCGGGGCTGCGATCCCATATTTTTGAAGTACTCAGGGCCGGGGATGTTATAAAAGAAACCAAAGGGGAAATCATCGACGGCATCCGGATGTTTCCCAGGGCCAAGCCCATAAAAATGTTTAGAATATTGCGGAACAGATTTAAAAATAAAGAAGCCGTTTTTCTGGAAATCAAAAAATATAAAACTCTGTTAAGATTTTTGGGGCCTGAACTTATTGCCCTTTCTGAAGAATTTATGACCGATTATACAGATTCAGGAAAAAACCAGATTGTACTCTGCGGCCTCCAGGAATATGTGGAGGGACAGATATTGGACCCCTGGAGGTTATTTGGTAATAACTATCTAACAAATTTATTCCAATCCATGCCTCCCGAAAATACTTTGCACGGCCAATCCCCCATTGACAAAGCAAAAAAAAAAATAGCATCCTTTGTAAAAAGAATCCGACAGATGATTGATCAAACCGGATATATTCCAGACCTTGCAGGCATCGGCAACTTGATATTGACCCCCCGGGGGGATCTAAAACTTGTGGATATAAATAATATTGTTGCAATCAATATGGATGACCATATTCCTTTAGATGATAAAGGATACCCGTCCTGTGATGTATCCATTGAAGTCCTGCACATCCTTGAACACGACATTCTTGGGCAACAGATCTCCAGGAAGGACCCTCTTTACCGCTTTTTTTTATCCCCCGACAGGAAAAAAAGGGTCAAGACCATTGAAAATAAATTTTATGCAGATCTATAAACCCTTTAATCAATATTCAGGTTCCCGGGAAAAATTTCTTGGTTTGACAAGGATAGTCATTCCCTGTATCTTTTTAAGAAAGGGCTAATTTTAGGCAAAAGATATGGATCAAAAAAGTTATATTGAAAAAATTTATTCCGCAGTAGGTATGGCCATCCATCCCTTCCCCCCGGACTTCAATCTCTTCCAACCCACAGGTGTAATGGCCCTGTTCATGTTTAACGATGTTCTGGAACTGCTCTTCATCCAGAAAGCCGATGTGGAAGGCTACCCCTGGCGAAACCAAATAGCCTTTCCCGGAGGTCATGTAGATGAAAAAGATAGTTCCACCCGGGAGACCGCCCTGAGAGAACTTGAAGAAGAGATGGGAATAAGTGCAGACAATGTTCAAGTAATGGGTTCCCTGGGGCATTTCCAAACCATCAGGAATAAAGATATTGAAGCCTTTACCGGTATCTGGAATAAAAAGGACAAAATCACCTTCGACCCGACAGAAATTTCACGGGTACTCCCCATTCCCTTTGCCCATCTGACCAAGGTGCACAGGGAAAAAGGATATGCCAACCGCCAACCCGATATAATGGAACTCAACTACCCCTACGATGATGTACTGATCTGGGGTGCCACAGCCAAAATTCTCCATCACCTGATAGAAGTTATCACCCACAAGACAGATGTTCACCATCCAAAAAAGGTCGGCGCAAATATAAGTTAGTCGTTTTTTGAGCGTATTTTAAGCCTGATAAACACCTTGAGCGCCAAAAATCCAGACAAAAAAGCCAAAAGCCCTGGAAACCAGAGATGCTCCCCAAACTCGGGCTCTCCTGCGGCCACAATCAAACCGCCCAGGGCAAAGGCAAAAACAAAAGACACAACAAAAATCAAGAACCAGCAGGTAAAATTTGAATCATACCAAGAGGTTATGGTTTTTCGAAAAAAAGGGTTCTGATCAAGTTGCATTTGCATCCAGCCTGTTTTTATGTTAAAACCACAATATATGGCTTTTTTGTCTTGACAAACAACCACATCTTGCGATATATCATTCAGCAATCAACGCCGATATAAAATAATTTTCCGACGCTGTTAACAGAAGATAGGCCAATTTCAATTAGATTTCAAGAGGTGAATACATGTTTGAACAAATTAAAAAACGTGACGGACGGATAGCTGAATTCGATTCCACAAAGATAACAAGTGCTTTGATAAAATCGGGTGAAGCAACCAAAGAATTTAACAGCAGAGATGCAAAAAAACTGACATTAAAAGTACTCACCCTTGCACGAGACCTACAGCTTGGCCCCATACCGGAAGTGGAAGAGATCCAGGATATTGTTGAAAGAGTTCTCTTAGATTCCCCCTTTTACAGAACAGCCAAAGCATATATCATCTACCGGGAACAGCATAACCAGATACGAAAAATCGCCATTGATGAAAATGTTAACCTCATGGAAGCCTATATCAGCCAGATGGATTGGACGGTCAAAGAAAACAGCAATATGAGCTATTCCCTCCAGGGACTCAACAATCATATATCTTCAGATATTACAACGGAATACTGGCTCAACAGGGTTTATCCCCCGGAAATAAGAGATGCCCATTACTCAGGAGATATACACATCCATGATTTAAGCCTCTTATCGGTCTATTGCGTGGGCTGGGATCTCCAGGATCTGTTGGCCCAAGGTTTTAAAGGCGTAGCCGGCAAGGTGGAATCTTCTCCGCCAAAACACTTTAGAAGTGCCCTGGGGCAGATTGTTAATTTTTTCTACACCCTCCAGGGAGAGGCTGCCGGTGCCCAGGCCATGTCAAATTTTGACACCCTGCTGGCTCCTTTTATCCGGGAAGACAAGTTAGGCTATAAAGAGGTCAAACAGGCACTCCAGGAATTTATATTTAATATCAACATCCCCACCCGGGTAGGATTCCAGACACCTTTTACCAATATCACCATGGATCTGAATGTCCCCTCCACCCTGAAAGACACCCCGGTTATGATCGGCGGTAAATACCAGGAAAAGACATATGCATACTACCAAGAAGAGATGGACACGCTCAATGCCGCCTTTGCAGAGGTGATGATGGAAGGGGATGCCAAGGGAAGAGTTTTCACATTTCCCATCCCCACCTATAATATCACAAGTGATTTTAACTGGGACAACCCCAACCTGGAAAACCTCTGGAAAATGACGGGTAAATACGGCATTCCCTATTTTTCCAACTTTGTTAATTCCGATATGGACCCGGAAGACGCAAGATCCATGTGCTGCCGCTTAAGGCTGGACAACCGGGAACTTCGCAAAAGAGGGGGAGGACTTTTTGGTGCCAACCCCCTGACAGGTTCCATTGGAGTTGTCACCTTGAATCTGCCCAGAATCGGATATCTTGCCACGGATGAAGCCGACTTTCTCGCACGTCTGGACCACCTCATCCAGATTTCTGCTGACTCTCTGGCCATCAAACGTAAAATTTTGGAAAAATTTACCAACGGAAATCTCTACCCCTATTCTAAATTTTATCTGAGAAAAATAAAGGAAAGTACAGGAGTTTACTGGCGCAATCATTTTTCCACCATCGGAGTGCTGGGTATGAACGAAGCCTGTGTAAACTTTCTGGGAGAAGGAATTGCCACCGAAAACGGCCAGGCTTTTGCCGTCCGGGCCATGGACCATATCCGTACCAAAATTGAAGCGTTACAAGAAGAAACAGACGAAATATTCAATCTGGAAGCCACCCCCGCCGAAGGCACAACCTATCGTTTTGCCAGCAAAGACAAGAAAAAATTTAAAAATATTATTTGTGCCAATGAAGAACAATACCAAGAGGGCAAAGACCCCTTCTATACCAATTCCACCCATTTACCGGTCAATTATACCGATGATTTATTTGAAGCACTGGAACTCCAGGACAATCTCCAGACCAAGTACACCGGTGGTACAGTACAGCATCTGTTTTTAGGTGAAGAGGTGGTAGACACCCAGGTTGTCAAACAAATGGTCAATAAGGTATCCTCAAGTTTCAGGCTGCCCTATTTTACCCTGACTCCAACCTTCAGTATCTGTCCCTCCCACGGTTATATTGCAGGAGAACATCAAAGATGTGACTCCTGTGATTCAGAAACGGAGATCTATTCCCGGGTAGTGGGGTATCTTCGCCCCGTGGGACAATGGAACAACGGAAAACAAACAGAGTTTGACATGCGTAAAACTTATAACACCCATAACGTGGCTTAAAAAGGCTCCCCTATGCGCATTGGCGGATTTCAAAAAAATTCCCTGATCGATTTTCCCGGGAATATTACATCCGTGGTCTTTACTTCGGGCTGTAATTTTATCTGCCCCTATTGCCACAACCCGGACCTTGCTGCCGGCCCTGTACAAGGGGCCGGCAGTCTCCATGATACCGATACCATCTTTTCATTTCTGGAAAAACGAAGGGGTCAGCTTACGGGAGTAACCATCACCGGTGGTGAACCTACCCTGCAGCCTGATCTCATTGAATTTTGCCAGAAGATACAAAGAATGGGATACAAAATCAAGCTGGATACCAACGGCACCCGCCCCCATATCCTTGCCGATCTGTTTGATAAAAAGCTTATAGACTACCTGGCCATGGATATCAAAACCAGCCTTGCCAATTATCCCCTGGTAATCAAAGGCAATTTTGATGTAAAAAAAATTGCCGAAAGTATTGAGCTGATTAAAAAAACGGCCCCGGCCTATGAATTTCGCACCACCTGCGCCCGGCCCTTCATCTCTCTTGCAATCATGGAAGATATTGCACAAATGATCAGTGGGGCCCAGCGTTATGTCCTGCAAAAATGCTCCCGGAATATCCAGGTTCTGGACCCTGACTTTTTAAAAGAAGACCACCACTTTTTTTCCACAAAAGAGATGCAGGCCCTGGAAGATATTGTAAGGGACAAAGTTCTAACAGTTGCCATGCGGTGACATATCAAATCTTAAAAATTTTCAAAAATTTAGTATAAATTCATTCTTTACTGAACTTGACTTGACATGATGGCAGGAAAATAATAAGAACCTGATTTCATGGGAAAAAAGACAGATCTTTTGTAAATATTCGGGTTAGTAAAGTTTTTATCAAATTTTTAAAAATAGTTCGGGACACGA
>JAAELK010000072.1 GCA_024226935.1 Desulfobacteraceae bacterium | reverse complement strand
TACCAAACGCCCAGGGCATCCCTACCCATTTTCCGCAAATTGTACGGAACACGCTGTTCTGACATTTTACCTTTGGATTTGGTGGACTTCCTGCGCTGATCTATATAGACAGCATCGGGAAAATGAGAAAGGCCCTCTTCTGCATCAGTACCTTCAATATCATTATCACCTTCGATACCGTCACCGGACAATTTCATCTGCAAACCGACCGTAATTTTTTCACCGGCAGAAGATTTTTTCAAATCCTGCTGAACCTTAATGATACTATTCTTGCCGGTTCCCATGAATTTTTTAAAATACTGCTGGTCTTCAGCTTCAATAGCCAGACCCGGTTCCCAAACCTGGCGGGCAAGGTCACTATTTAATGGAAAATCTGTTGCTCCCATTTGTTACTCCTATCTCCCAGCGTAGTAGTCTTCTTTTTCCTTTTCGGACATGCTACGAAGCTGCGCCTCTGATTTGGGCGCCCATGTATCAGGCACTCCATTACCAGCAGTCGGAACTTCATCAAGACTTACTCCCGTGGGATTATTTTTAAATTTTTGAATAAGTTCGTTGGTCACTTTTGCCGTTACTTCTTTTTCAATGTCTGCCCGGAGTTGAGTGGTGTCAGAACCAGCCATGGAGTCATTGCAGAACTTTACAAACGATACCGCTGCGTTACCCAGGGGGACCGGTTTATTGGACCCCGGCATAATCACCATCGTTCCAGGGTTGGAAAAGATAGAAAGTGCATCATTATCGAAACCTTTCTCGACAGCATAATCAGTTAATTTTTGCCCTACTTGTGCATCTTCATACACGCCCGGTACAGCGAGAGAGATTTGTTCAATACTGTCTGCAATCAAGCTGTTTGTACTTTGCAACTCTTTTGCTACCTTGTCTTCCTGGTGTCTTTGTTCACGGGTTGCATCATTATGATTTTGCAGGTCATGCATGTATTGAATGGCATCAACTGCGCTTTCTTCTTTCAACTCTTCAAATTCAGTTTTGGACAAAACTGTGAACTCAGGGTCAACCGCCTTTGTGGGAGTTGTCACCTGAGTAGGCTGTTGAGTTGCTTGTTGATCAATCCTAAATTGCAAAGCCTTATTCTTCGCCCTTGATTCGTTCAAAGCCTTTTCAAGGTTGCTCTTATGCTCTGCCAACTTAGTTACTGCATCCGGCTCCTGGGTCGTGGCTTCTCCATCTTCTGGGCCACCATCCTTTTCACCGGGATCAACTTCCTTTTCCTTATTTGGATCAACAATTTTATCCTGTGACGGATTTTCAAGAACCACGCTGTCTTGTTCATCTAACGACGGTGAAGACGCCGGAGTTACTTCACTTGATAAATCTTTGATGTCTGGTACTGTTTCTCCGAAAAGGCTCTGATTTTCATCGGCCTGATCGACCACTACGTCACCGCTGCCTTCCATGGTAATTTCTGCTGCTGCGCTTAATTCTGCTGCTGTTGCTTCGTCTGGCATACTCATTCTCCTTGCTGATTAACGGACCAGCTCCCGAATTTCTGGTTTACACGGCTGTAACGCTGCCGGTAGCGAGTTAAAAATAAAAAAGGCCGATTAAAAAGGGTTCTATCCCTTCTCAATCGGCCCTAAATGGTGCTCGTTATTGAGGTGTTGCATTACAAATTGTCGATTATTTTAAGGTCCGTGCCTGGTCCTGATCTCTTTATTACAAATCATGCAGTCACCCTCACCTTAATAGTAATTTCCATATCTTTTAAATCCGGCCTATTCGATTGCTTCAAATCGAACCAAAGCCCATGTGTTTGGCACAGCTTAGTGATATCATCCTGGAAACTGATTGCTCTCTTTTTTGTCACTTTTTGAGTTTGACCTTCTTTCAACAAATATTCCTCCAAACAGTTTTCTTTAACCGTACATTAATTATTCATCCGGTGCATCATAAAAGGCTATCCCCATAGTAAATAGTCTTTGAAAATCTATTTTCCCGCACTCAATAGAGCTATTTCCTCGTCAATAGAAAGGCAGGAACTATCGAAGGCCAATGGGTTTTCACTTATCGGAAGCGGCCAGCGTGGTTTCTCCCCGAATAAAGAAGTTTTATCACTGAAAATAGAAGGATCATAATATTGGTCATCCCTTGGGCCAAAGTTGCGATCAAGCCATCCTGGAGTCCCCGGTGCATCAGGGAACACTTCATCATACTTTTTATTGAGATTATCAATGGGCCGTTCACCCTTTTTCCCGTGAAGCTCAAACCTGTGTGTATTCCATCTAAAATCCCGGCCGGTAGGCAAATCCCTTTGTGTTCGAAAATGCCTTTCAGTCTGGATATCAAATTGTCTTTCCTGCGCTGCTGTTAAATCTCTCATCTGATCTTGTCCTTCTAATCTACAGTAATTACAATCTTTTCTGATGGCAGCAAAGTAGAACCTTTTTGAATCTCCCGAATTCGATTAAAAAAATTCTCACACATTTGTCTTAACTCTTTATTCGCTTGCCTAAAATGATCAATACCCTTCCGTCCACAATTAACTTCTTCAGCAAGCTGACGATTGATAGATTTCAAAGCACGAATTTGATTTTTTAATTTCTTTATCTGTTCCAGCAAATCCCGGTCTTTCACACCATATCTCCCTTTTCTCCTAATGCCGATGAATACATTTTATCACCAATATCTATCCCCTTTTCCGTCGAATCCAGCATAAAAGCAGCCTTATCCATTTCATGCTGTTCAGCTTTGAGCCCTGCCCCGCCAGCTTCAATTTGTGTTGAGGTCTTCGTCTTTTCAACCTCTGCCATGATCTTATTAATTTCAGCCTCGATCTTGGCATTTTCCAACTTCTTCTTATTGATTTCCAATTCAACAGACATATTCTCAAGTTCTGCCTGCTTCGCCTGACTCTGTTTCTCAGCTTCAAGTTGTTCAACAAGTTTCTGTTTCCTTTCATCAGCATCCATATCTTCTTCCAGGGGATCATAGCCAAGAAGAGGTTTAATTTTTTCAAGGAACTGCTCTTTGTTCGGAAGATCTGCCAGCTCAAAGGCAACATTCATCAAGTGGGGAATAACTTCAGGTGGAGATTTTTTCACCCATTCAATGATGAGATTCATATTTTTTTCCCGAACCGTGTCGGACTTGGGCGCATCAGATACAATAATGTCATACCGGCCCTGGGTGATATCGTTCTTGACTCCACCTTCAAACCGTTTATTTATTTCAAGGAATTTATCCGCACCGGTCATCCTGTCCGTAACCCGCAAAACCTTTGGCCCGGTCCATTCTTTTTGGATGCCAGCACACACCCTTTCGCCTAACATTTTCAAAGATCTTCTTAAATTATCAAATAATGGTGCTGTCATCACGCCGGATTGATGCTGTTTGTTATCTAAGGCAACCTTTGATGTCACATTGGTTTGATATCCCGTTGCCTCTCCGTTTGCCCCGGATATTTCCTGGATCTCTTTTTCTGACTGTCCTAAAATCCCAATCTGTGAGTTTGCAAGGGCGGTATTCTCTTCAATCTTAATCCTTGCTAATCCGCCATTTTTAACAATCACCATTCCGTCCAGGGCGTTGGCCTCTTTGTGGATTTCATCCAACTCTTTTCTGGTTTCTGCAATGCCTTCCTCGGCTAAAATCCTTCGGGTATTCATCAATGCCAATGCCATGGATCGACGTTTGTTGACCTCAATATCTTGGCCTCTGATCTGCCTTGGCACTCCATATGGATAACCATATCTATCCACATACCCGACAAACGGAACAAAGGGATATTGATCATGCCCCAGGTCCGATGGTGTTTCGTCTTTCAAAATTACGGAAGAACAAAAAACAGCCGTATACATTTTTGGAACCGTGGCCCGAACAATCTCCATTGCATGCTGAACCATCAACATCTGTTCCCGGGGATCCAATTTTTCATCGACCTCTTGAACTGTACCATCTTCAAACAAGGCAAAAAGAACATTCGCAGGTTTCGTGTACCAAATTTCTACCGGCCTCACCCTTCGCCTTTTGGCATCGATCCAAGGTGTCCCAACGGCAATTTGTTTGAGTTCTTCCACTTCTTCCGCTTCATCAGCATTGTATGAATAGGTTTCTCTAACCTTTTCGGTAAGGGTGCTATACATCCCATCCAATTCTTTCTTTTGATCCGGATAAGCTGCCTGGAGTGCATCAAGATCAACCCATTTTTGCCAGAATTTATACCGGCAGGTATCTGCATCAGCCCAAATATCAGCAAACGGATCTGAAAAG
>JAAELK010000071.1 GCA_024226935.1 Desulfobacteraceae bacterium | reverse complement strand
GTGTAATGCTTTTCTGACCAGAACGGGTCTGGGCAGTTTTTATATATCATTTCTAATGAAATGCCTTTATGGATTAAATGATACCGGGAATTCCTGGATTTATTTAGAAACAGCCCCTAGGATACAAAAAATATATTCAACCAATTCCCCGACAAAAAATTATTTAAAATGATGCAAGGATACTTGACCCTCGATATCCTTAAAAAGGGGTAGTGGAAGCGAAGCTGCCCTGAACGGCAAACTGGCATTTAACGAAAAGCAGTTATAATCAATGAATCTCCGTTTTCTAAATCCACCGTATGAAAACAATAATCGGTATTTTGAGGATCATATACAATCTCCTTTGAATTTATCCACGCCTTTTTAAGACTATATTTTTTTTCAGCAAAAGATTTTAAGACATCCAGACTATTATTTTCCGTAATCACGGTTTCTTCTCCACCAACAGCTTTTTTCAATATTAATTTCACAAAAATGTTTCCTTTTTATTTTATATTTGTACATAGTTTCCCACTAAAAGACTCTCTGGGCAGCTTCACTTTCACTCCCCCTAATAGGGCATGATGGGTTTTAAATGGGGGGAATCTGGGTAACCTGTTCACGAATTTGGGCGGTACCCTTCTTAGGGGGTGTCTACCTTAAAATTTAAACTGATCCACTGTTTTTTTCAATTCACCAGCCAAATGGCTTAGGTCTTCTGCACTGGTATTCACTTGGGTACCGTTGGCTGATATGCTGTCGGATGCCTGATTCACATCTGCTATATCCTTGGCAATATCACTTGCCACGCCTGAACTCTGGGCCACATTTTCTGTGACTTCCTGAATTCCCTGGGCCGCCTGACCAACATTGGCTGAGATATCTTTGGTAGTGGTCGCCTGTTCTTCAACCGCTGCCGCAACCGTGTTGATCATTTCGTTTAAGCTGTTCATGGCAGTATCAATCTCTTCAATTTCATGGACCGTTTCCTGGGTGGATTTTTGAATGCTCTCAATCCGCTCTTTTATCCCCTTTGTCGCATCGGCCGTCTGGGTTGCAAGATCCTTGATCTCATTGGCCACAATGGCAAAGCCCTTACCGGCTTCTCCTGCACGGGCAGCTTCAATGGTAGCATTCAATGCCAGCAGATTGGTCTGATTTGAAATATCATCAATGGTGTCCACAACCAGGCCGATCTCCTTGGCTGACTCGCTTAAATTTTCTATATTTTTACCTGCCTGCTGAATCCTGCCGACTGCCTGGCTGCTTGTCGATTGTGTCCTTTCGGCGTTCTGGGCAATTTCCGCAATGGTTGAATTCATCTGTTCAGTTGCCGCTGAAACCATGGTGATATTGGTTGAAGACTCCTCCGTTGCAGCGGAAACAGACGACATATTAGTGCTCATCTCCTCTGCTGCGGTGGCCACGGTATTGGATTTTTCATACAATTTTTTAGTCCCTTCGGACATCTCTTCTGAAATGATCGTCAATTGGCTGCTGGAGCTACTCAAATTTTCGGAATTTTTTGCAATATCGACGATAACAATCTGAATTTTTTCCACAAAAAGATTAAACCATTTAGCAAGGGTTCCCAATTCATCTTTGGAGACAAGTTCCAGTCTCTGGGTCAGATCTCCCTCACCCTGGGCAATATCCTTGAGACGATCCACTGCCGTCCTGATAGGACCTGTAATACTCCGGGAGAGAAACCATGCCAATACAATACCCAGCACCAGGGCCACAGCCGTAAGAGTGACCATGCCTGCAAGGGCAACCTGTTCATCTTTTTCAGCCTTGAAGGCGGCTGCCATGGTAAAAGATTCGATATGCTCCAGAAATTTTTCCAGCTCATGGTCCAGGGCTTCCTCCTTTGATTCAACCTGCTCAGCCAGTTCTGTAGCCTCCACTGTTTTTGCCTCACGTAGCAGTTCAAATACCTTATGGGCCTGGTGATCATACTCTTCGTGGTGGATTTTAATGGTTTTAAACTGCTCTGCGACCATCTTAAATTCGGCATTAATCTCCTTGGAATATGCTTCCGTCTGGCCATGTTCGGCGATTTTTTGCCCGGCTTCAATAAATTTTACCACCTTTTTCGAATATTCATCAAAGTGGGATATGGCATTTTCCAGCATCTGTACAACTTCCGGCAAAACCCCGTGTTTGACATCTTCGGGGTCCGGGTGATGAAATTTAAGATGTTTTATCCACTCCGCCATCCGCACTGCCCGGCCGAACCAGATCGCCTGCTCCAATTGGTCTATTGTGGTCTCAGTAATAACCTTGGTCAGGGGAATATCCTCTTCTGCAATTGCCTTGAGTTCTTCTCCGATATGACTCATTTTTAAAATACCAAATCCGGAACTGACAACCATCAATACCAGCAACAAGGCAAATCCAGCAATAATTTTAGTACCAATCTTTATATTTTTCAAACCACACCCCTTTAAAATAGCTTTTAATTTTCAGGCGAAAAGGCCAATACCCCATATCCAGGATGTAAGGTTATGATTCTGGGTTCAATTTCAAAAAAAAGGAGGAGGGAAAAGCAACACAGACGTCCCATTCTTTCAAGGACGGAAAAAAACAAGATCATGTAAATCATAACAACAAACTCATTTTGGATGTCTCTAAGCTACCACAATATTTAAATAAGATCAATGTATGTAAAAAATGATACTCGATTAGTATTAACAAAAAAATTACCGACAAAAACTCGTATCAATATTTCAAATCTCTGTAAATACATTTTTGGCAAAATTATTATAATAAAAATCTCAAGATTAATTATCCTTGTCAAGCTATCCAGGAAAGGCCAAGCTGCTCTAGGATACAAAAAATATATTCAACCAATTCCCCGACAAAAAATTATTTAAAATGATGCAAGGATACTTGACTCCAGATATTTTTGAAAAAAGTTTTATTTAATTGACTGGGCAAGTTTATGACCAAGTTGGAAAGCCTCTTCAATTGTTTTATTATTATCCTTAACTTTTGCCTTGTCAAAAATTTTAAACACAGATAGTTCACCAACGATTTCATATCCAAGTGCTTCAAGTGGCTTTTTCATAGCTTCTAATGTGAAGCCCATATCCTCAGTAGATTCTTGTTCACATATTGCAGCAATTATTGCTTTTCGACCTTGATTGGAAAATTGGCTTGACCAGCTTCTTGGACGGTCATTTTCAAAATTATAAAAACAATATAGACGATCAATAAATGCTTTCATCCAAGAAGTGATATTATAATTATGTGTAGGAGATACCAAAACAAGGCCTTTAGATGAAATTATTTTATTATAGATCAGTGACATTCCATCAAATAAACCTGTACATATTTTGTCTTTTCGGCACCTTTCACATCCAATACAACCCTGAAATTGAATATTTGTTAAATTAAGATAATCAGAAGTTATGTTTTCTTGAGAAACTCCAGACAAGATAGATTTGAGTAATATGTCCGAGTTCCCATTTTTTCTGGGACTTCCACTAAAACCTATCACTTCATTTTCAGGCTGTATTTTTGATGGTCTCATTATAAATGAGGTCATAGTATTGTTGTCCTATTTTATTCAAGTTACTTTCAAATGCCTACTGACAGAAATGTGTATCAATATCTCTAATATCTGTAAAGATATTTTAGCAGAGTAATTATGGCAGAATTTTTTTTGGTTCAATATTAGAGAATAGTTGGAGTTACGACTAATTATCCTTAGCAAAAGCATTCCAGGGGGCCAAGATGCTCCAGGATACAAAAAATATATTTAACCACTTTCCCGGGGAAAAATTATTTTGACAAATGCAAGTATTCGAAACTTTTTGGTTTTATGGAATGGGGTGAAATAATTTTTATTGTGTTTTCGGCATCGATTAACAGCATTCCTATCCGAAAAAACTGAGCTGGTACAGCTTTTGGCCCAGGAAAAAAAATAGATTTTTCAGCTCCGTATTTTTAATAAAATCCAATTAACAAAATCTAAAAAAAATATCTTGACAAACTTTCGGGACAACTTTAACATCACTTCAGGATTCAATGAATTTTCATTCATTAACATTGCATCATCTAAATTCCCTTTGCTTTATTTCTTGTTGAATGGTCCGGATTCTTAAAGCGGATCTTTTCCTAATCAGCCTGTCGGGCTCTTTTTCTTGAACCGGTGTTTTTTTAAAAAATCTTTTTTGAGATTCCTGGCGCAATCGGAATGTTTATCAGCCCTGAATCAAAGGAGGTGCCATATGATTGTATAAACTGTAAAAAAAATATGATCTTTTGTTAACCACCGAAGGGCCGGGATCTGCGGCATCAATTATAGGTTCCTGATTCCGATTCATTATGGTCGGGATCGTTATTGCAAAAGACCCTGGATTGGATAGTTTTTTATGAAGTACCCAAATTTTTACGCATCAAATGTGCAAAAGGGGGAGTAATGAAAAAAAATTATTATGTGTTTATCGGTTTGTTTGTAATCTTTGGCTTGGCATTAATGCAAACTGCCCATGCCGCGGACAGAATTTTTACCGAGCATACGATCATTGCGGTTGATGAAACAATTGCTGCCGGAGAGACATGGACGGTCAGTAATGATGTGACCCTTACCATCCTGGGTGGCATCTCCGTCTTCAACAACGGCACCATCGAAAACAACGGCACCATCGAAAACAACGGCACCATCATCATCAGAAATGTAGGGGACATTGATAATCTTGGCACCCTCTGCAACAACGGCGGCATTTTCAGCAACGGCACCATTAATAATTTCGATATCATCAATAGTTATGGAGTTCTCGATAGCAAAGGCACCACCAATAATTTTGGTATCATCAGTAGCTATGAAGGAGGCTTGTTGCTTGAGGGCACCATGAATAATTCCGGTACAGTCGATAATTATACTAACACCCAAAGCTTCGCTATCATCAACAACACCGGTATCATCAGACACTACGCTAATATGATCGGTATCGCCAATGTCATTATTAATGACGGTATTATCGAAAACCACAGTGAATTTTACATCCACAGCAGCTTCAGCAACTTCGGCATCATTAAAAACTTAGATACTGGTATCATCATCAATAAAGGCCAACTTGCAAACAATAGCACAGGTATCATTACCAACAATTTCGGCGCCGCCATCAACAATAATGACATCGGTGAAATAAACAACAACGGTATCATAAGAAACAAAAATACAAGCACCATAACTAATGATGGTACCATCACCAACAACGGAGGTATTATAAAAAACAAAAATGACGGCATCATCAACAATAACAGTACCATCACCAACAACGGTATCATGAAAAATAAAAACACAAGCACCGTCAATAACAATGGCACCATTGAAAACAACAGCATTATAAAAAACAAAAATGACAGTATCATCAACAATGACTCCGGCGGTACCATTACCAACAATGGACGTATCAACAATAACGACAACTGCACCATTAACAATACCTCTGGAACCATTGGTAATTCCGGCATAATCTATAATTTTTGTTTAGGCATTCTTATAGGTACAATTCCAACTACAGGAAATGCCATAGTTCAAGAATGGTGCACAACCTACTATCGGGACAGCGATTCAGACGGCTACGGTGATCCCGGCGATTCTCAGACTGCAACCAGCC
>JAAELK010000070.1 GCA_024226935.1 Desulfobacteraceae bacterium | reverse complement strand
AAGTAGCGACACAATAGCAAAATTTTCTCATGGGTGAGAATGGGCTTCAATGACCCGTCGGAACTCATGAGGAGATTTTGCGGTGAAGCTGAGAAATCTTTTTAGGAAAAGGCGACAACTTGCTTGACACACACCGATAACGACAAAATCACGATATTGCTCATATACTTTTTTATCATCATAATCGTAAATAATCGGGCAACCTTCATAAACTTTTTGAATATCTTTTTGCTCAACCGCTTGGCAAGCTCCAGCATATTCAATGGTCCCATTATCAAGATAAAAAGCTGGTCGTTTATATACTGTCACTGTCTTAGTCTTTTGATCAACCTTGGGAGAACAGGTAATAGAAGACATGAAAATTGTATAGCTTTTATTCGCATCTATACAATCTGTTAAAACTTGTTCCAGGCCACTTGAATCAGTATAAAAAAGCTTTTCCTGGGGATAGCTTTGTCCGGCATCCAGGTCATGCCTTGTGGTACAATTTGATTTTTTGGCATATATTGTATGCGCCTTGGAAAAATCATTTGTACAATTTGTAACCATGATTTTGTCACCATCTAATTGAGCAAATTCGCTATATTGTTCATACGCTTTGCGATTTGCAAAATCAAAAATCATGGGGCATTCATTCCATATTTTTTGAATTGGTGCAGATCCTTGGTCTACACATTCACCAACATTTGCAACGCTCCCGTCCTCTCCTGTTTCTATCTGCCTTGCTTGCCTATAAATCACTCCGTCGGCAGTTGAAACTCTCGGCTCACAATCTTCATAGGAGGAACTAGTTTTATTTTCGTTAAGCTCTGCTGTTGAATCATTTAATAAAGGATTTTCCCCGGAACTGCCCCCGGCAGCCGTGGTACTTCCAGCGCTTCCGTAATCTCCTGCATTATCACTTCTATCTTCGTTTTCATCATCGTCATCATCTTCTTTAAATACTTGCTTGGGAGATTCGGTTTTAGCTCGTTCTTTCAATTCCAGAAATTTATCAATCAAGCTTTGTAAATCACCCGTTGCAGAAATTATTGATCCTGGTTCTACTTGTTCATCTGTTGTTCTAAATTGCGAAGATAAAGGAGAATCAAGGGTATCAACTAAATTTTTATTTCCCGTTGTGGGAATACCAATGGCATGCCATTTAATGATCATCCTTGTTGTTTTATCCGGCAATTGTTTTTGTTCAATACGTCCGTATAATTGAGCATCAGACAAACCGATTTTAATGGCTTCTTGGGACAAATTTATAAAAGCTGAATCTGCATCGGTGGTTGTTTTTTGTTTGATGGGTTTCAACAAATTAAGTTTTATAATTTGTTTATTATTACTTTGAGTCTGACTTTGATAGTTTCCTTCCACGGCTTGACCAGGGGAGCCGCTTAAAATCATCAGGGTAATTATTAAACAATAGATCCATTTATTTTTTAAGGCTGTTTTCATAAAATTATCCCTCCAATGGTAAGATCATTATTTCGTTATTTTTGAGTTTCTTGAACCAGATATCCTTTGACGGACTTATCATAACTCTTGACCCGTAGGGGATGGTGATTTTGGGCTTAATCTCCAAATTATCTTCTAAAATCGTTTTTGCTAAAGAGCTTTGCTCTTTACCAAAACTTTCTACAACCACCTGTTGATTTTCGTTTCTAACAGGAACGCTATAAGTAGAAATCGCTGTAATAGCAGAAACTAAAAGGCTCATGCCGTATCGTTCGAAATATTTTCGATCAACGTCGCCTGTGATCCCGACTCTCCCCATGGAATCAACCATTTCTGCATCACCGCAATGAATATTGATACCATCGGGAGTAATGAGCCTCATCCAGCGAATAGAAAGGCGTTCTTCTCCGACTTTTTTAAGTGATTCATAGCGACCGATTGCCTTTGTTCCGGCGGGAACTAAAATTTTACGGCCATGAGCACCGTAAACATTTTGTTCGACCTGGGCAGTTACTTTCCCGGAAAGTTCAGAATCTATTTCTGGTACTAAAATTGCCGATATAAACCGATCCATTGTTAAAACTCGACTCATATCAATGGGTAAACTCGCTTGAGTTTTCGGCTCATTCCATTTACCAACAACTTTTTTAATATCGCTTTTTTGTGACTTTGTTTTAATATTT
>JAAELK010000069.1 GCA_024226935.1 Desulfobacteraceae bacterium | reverse complement strand
TAATATGAAAATAAAAGAGACGCAAGGAGAATTGTTTGACCCTACTGTTATGACCTCCGGCATGGTGTTGGATGGTATGGATCAGAATGTAAGGGATGATGGGAACTCCTGGCCTGCTCTTTTGGCGGAGCTTGTGGATGTGCTGGTCGATCACCTGAAAGATCGTGAGCAGCTTGATACGGAACAAGCCATTCCAAAGGCCCAGGACATCATAGTTGTTATTGCCCATCATCTGGGAGGCCGGAGCATCTACCTGCCCCGGGATGATAAACTGAAAAGGGGCATCCGGGATGCTGCAATATACCGGGCCTTTGACGGCAGCAACCACCTGGCTCTGTCCCTGAAAACCAAACTTACCACCACTCAGATATACAATATTATCGCCCGTCAGCGCTCTTTGAGGCATGATAGAAACCAGATGAAGTTGCCTTTTCCGGAATAAGTTGTCCCACCGGGCGGTCTTTTCTGGACTGCCCGATTTCATTTTTACATTTCGCCAATTTTTATTAACTACTTATAATCTTTACATGGGTATAATAGTTTGATATCTTTACATACATATCCTTTATCAATATTCAATAGATGCTGATATCAATTTTATTATTGATTTTTAATCTCTCCTGACGTTTATATCTGATTTTATCAACTCTAATTCAATACTAAGAACGATAAATTTTGAGATCATAATTAGGAGGAATTTTTATGATAAATCATTTTAAAAATGAATCATTAATTATAGGTTTGACAGCACCACTTGGTTCTGGGTGTAGTATGACAGCAAAATTTCTTGCAGGGAAATCATTAAATAATCAGAAAACGTTTAATGAATTGATAGAAAGTAAAAAAAATTCTTTATCTCTTATAGATGAAAGAATAGAAGAACTTTATAAAGCGATAAAAGACGATAAAGGTTTTATTAAAAATAGATTGATAGAGGGGAAAAATCAATCTGACGATGAAGTTAAAATAAGAAAGGAGAATATAAAAAAAAATTTTTATGACTTGATGAAAGAATTAAGAAAACGAGAAATATATAAAAGTTTGGAGGAATTTTATAAGAAGCAAGGCTGTAAATCAATAGAATTCAATGACGAAGAGAAGAAAGCTTTTGGTCTTGATCCCTTTGCTTATATTTCTTTCAGTACTATGATATTTAAATTAGCGATTGAAGAATACTGGGTATCGGAAAAAAAAAATTCTTGGGATAATTATTTCAATACCAAAAAAAAGAGCTACAATCGGTGTGTGTCAAGCAAGTTGTCGCCTTTTCCTAAAAAGATTTCTCAGCTTCACCGCAAAATCTCCTCATGAGTTCCGACGGGTCATTGAAGCCCATTCTCACCCATGAGAAAATTTTGCTATTGTGTCGCTACTT
>JAAELK010000068.1 GCA_024226935.1 Desulfobacteraceae bacterium | reverse complement strand
ATTTCATAATGGGGTTTGTTTCCCTGTAATACCTTTTTTAACACGGCTTCTTTTAATTGGATAGAATATCCCATATTTATCACCTCAATGCCCCAAATTTAATTTTTAATTGAGACGACATCTATCCTGACACAGGGGGGGTAAAGCACAGATCAAAACGATGCGAAGATATTCCTGATGTTGCTGGATTTTATCGCGTAAATAAATCATTTATTGATTCTGGATATCTTTTACTCGCTCGTTATGATGAAAAAATCAACTCAGCGATTACAGAGCTGGTTTCTCTTAGTAACTTTAAAACTATGCACACATGGATTCCGCCAATTTCAGAAATATGTGAACGTGATCAATTTGCATCAACCCACGATGAAGCAACTTATCGTATGATGCATCCACTTTTATTACCAGATGGCAAATTGGTTTTTCATGGAAGCCCTGGTGCTACAGTGTGTCTTGAACCTAACGGGAAAATAGCATGGATCGCAAAGGTTTATAGTCATCATTCTCTTGAACTTAATCATGATGGCAATATTGTAGTTTGCACGAATCAAAGCGTTCCATATACAGACACAAAGTCGTTTCTTGGTAGTGGTTATGCAATAGTATCTCCTGATGGGCAAATATTGGAAGAGCGCTCTTTTGTAGATATCTTTTTAGACAATGACCTTGAACCTCTACTCATGGCCACTTTTAAACAAGATATTTTTCATTTGAATGATCTGCATCCGATAAACCGTGATGTTGGTTTATCAAAAAAAGGAGATATTGCCTTTAGTATGCATGGACAAAGCTTGGTTGGCCTTTATCGTCCATCCACGAATAAAATTATTTGGTACAAAATTGGACCCTGGATAGGCCAGCATGATATTTCTCTTTTGGGGGATGGGTCTTTTTCTGTTTTTGACAATTATGGAGGTCATTTTCGTAAACGTCATAAAAATAATAATTTTCGTATTATGATCCATGATTCTGGAATGAACAAAACTTATTCAAAATATGCTGAAGTTATTCGTAAATATAATATGGTATCTCAAGCTGAAGGGCGCGTTAGAATTTTAGAAAATGGTGATGCTATTATTGAAGCCAATATGCAGGGGAAAATTTTTCGGATCAATAATGATGAAGTATTATGGCAATATGAAAATAGGTTAGATGATGGAAAAACATTCGGGAAGCTCAATTGGTCAAGATATTTAACTAGTGATGAAATTGATCTTTCATGGCTTAAGTAAGGAGATGGATGTTCTATTTAGAATATTGTAATTTTTTTAAAAAAACCTGATAGCTTAAAGGAGATAAATCAAATGAAACATGTACTGTTTATCATATGCTATATTCTTTTTGCAATGATTGCATTTACAGGAACAGCATATGCCTATATTGGTCCTGGAATTGGTGGTGGGCTCCTTACAGTTTTACTTGGACTTGTCGTGTCTATTTTCTTGGCTTTTTTCGCTGTGCTGTGGTACCCGATCAAACGGCTTATTAAAGCTGTGCAAGGAAAACGTAGAATTAATAAGAAAACTTCTGTCGACTTTATTGATGTTAAAACGGAGGAATGATAATCACCTCACTAATTCTGACAAATTGTATAGTTGGCGTATTATCTATTGAATTATTGATCCGGCTGCCACTTAAAAATCCAATAGTGGAAATTTTGAGTGCTGCTTTAGAGTCAATACGAGTTGTTAAATTAGAAAATACTTCAGACAAGGAAAAACAAGCTATGCTCCTTGCAAATTCATTCCGAACATTTAAAAATACTTTTTTATTGTTTTGTTTGTTAAGTGTCTTTATCTTTTCTATCAGCGTTGTCTGTTCTTTAGCTATTTCCATGGGGCTTGTTCATTTTGATCAAATATCTGGCTGGGAATCTTTGCTTATATTGACAGGGATATCGATGACTTATTATTTTGTGAGAAGACGATATGAATAGCATTCCTTATTCATTTTCTCAACGATTGCTTCATCGCATATTGCTTGGCAATCGTTTTGTCGCTGAATTTTGTTTGGATTTGCAATTATCACTTACGAAATATCATGAGCAAGAAGTGGATAATTCAAGTCACATATTTATAGCCGGCTTAGCTCGTTCTGGTACAACAATTTTACTGAGGCGTTTTTATTTAACACAACAGTTTGTTTCCATGACCTACCGTTATATGCCATTTGTCCTTATGCCAGGGGTCTGGGAGAAGCTATGTTCTTTTTCAAAAAAAGAGATACCTAAATCTGAACGGGCACATGGTGACGGTATATTTGTTGATGGGGACAGCCCTGAAGCTTTTGAAGAGGTGTTTTGGAAGACATGCGCCGGCTCTGCATATATTAAAACGGATTGTTTAATTGAGCACAGCCCAAGCGATGAGACATTAAATAAATTCTCAAAATATATTCAGGCAATACTTCATAATCATTCTGGAAATTGTCAGCGTTACCTTTCCAAGAATAATAACAACATTTTACGCTTGCCTGCACTCGTCAGAAAATATCCCCACAGTATGTTTTTAGTTCCTTTTAGAGAGCCACTTTCTCAAGCGTACTCCTTGATGATGCAACACGAAAGATTTAGAAATTTAAGTAACCCGTTTGTAAACGATTATATGCGTTGGCTTGGCCATTATGAATTTGGAGAAAATCATCGACCTTTTAGCTTGAACCCTGACTCTAAGCAACTTCCGATAGACAAAGGACTAAATTATTGGCTTACTCTTTGGCGGAACGTATATTCTTATTTAGAAGAATATTGTCCAAAAGAAGTAAATTTTATTTGCTACGAAACTTTGTGTACAGATAAAGGGGTTACTTGGATTAAGTTGCTGGAAATTGCTAAGCTTCCTGCCATTGCTTTGGAAGGTGAACAATTAGTTAAATCAGATCGCGATGTCAGCGTTCCGGTTGATAATATTTTATTGAAAAATTGTGAAGATATTTACGAGCGTTTGAAAAAACGTCATTTCTTAAATAAGAAAGATTAAAATACTATGAAAAAGAATAACAAATCCTTTTCTTTTCCCGTCAGTAGTTCATACGTTGGGAAATTTATTATCGGTGTCCTTATTGCTTTTTTGGGTATAGAATTTCTGATTTCGCTGCTATTTCAAATACGGCATTTTAACCCGGCTTATTCGAATTTTAAGTCGCCAGAGGAAATTTTATTTCAGGCCAAAAGTAAAGTTGGGATAAAAAAGCCTTATGTGTTGATTCTTGGTAATTCGGTAATGACTAATGATGCACTTAAAACAAATGGAGTTTTAAAACCCCAGGACAAGGGAATTTCCAGTTTGTTGGAAAAAAAAATTTCCAACAAAATTCCCGGAGTTTCAGTTTTAAATTTATCGATGAATGGAATGCTTGCAAATGATTTTCAGGGTCTAACTAATCTATTGTTACAACACGCTCAAAAACCTTCATTGGTTATATTTCAGATAGATTATCGTTTATTCTCATCAGTTCATGGAACTGAAGGGTATCTATCAAGAAAATGGTTAATCCCTTTTGTGTCTGATAAGGAAGGTAATCCGAGTGCTTTTGAAAGTCAGGTGTCAAAAAGAAATATTGATTTATTTACGTACAAAAAAATTTTGTTAAATAGCAATGCATATATTCTACTACGCGGTGGATGGGGGAATATAAGTCAGATGATTACTCAACAACTGCCATTGAGAGAAAAATTCGATGTTGGAAAAATGGACTCTGTACTTGATAAAGAAATGTCCCTCAAACTCATGGTCGCTCACTACTACAGTCATTCTGAGGAATACAGCTACAGTACTGCCTATAAAATTTTGGAAATGATCATCAAAAAATATGTAGATAATCAGATACCGGTTCTTTTAGTGTTTTCCCCTGTCAATTTTAATTTTTTGCAGGAATCAATAAATTTAAAGACCTATGCTTATAATGTTAATAATATAGAAAAAACCATAACGAGTCGTTTTGGCCGAGGATCGAATGTACAGTATTTTTCATTGGAAAATATTTTTTCCAATGATCTGTTTATAGATCATTGCCACCTAACAGAAGAGGGAAACAAAAAAGCGGCTGATCTGATAGCTAGTGAATTCTTCAATTGGTTGCGATCAATTCCTACAAAGGAAAGTAACAATGCTATTTAATTCTTTTGAATTTATTGTCTTCTTATTTTTGGTTGTGTTGTTATATTATCATCTTGAATTGAGGGCTCGGCAGATTCTTCTTTTGATCGCCTCGTATACGTTTTATGCTGTATGGAGTCTGCCCTATTGTAGTCTTATGCTGATTTCAACCATTATTGATTATTTAGTATCCAATTCAATAGAAAAAACTAAAAATAGTATTCTTCGAAAAAGGCTGTTGTGGTTTAGTATAGCGAGTAATTTGGGTATCCTTGCATATTTTAAATATACAAACTTTGCAATTCAATCAGCTTGTGCTTTACTTTCCAGCATAGGCATCCAGCAGGATCCGATTGTGCTTCAGATTATCCTACCGTTGGGAATATCATTTTATACTTTTCAAACCATGGGGTACACCATAGATGTTTACAATAAAAAAATACCGGCATGTAAAGATTTCTTAACCTTGGCGGTCTATGTAACTTTTTTTCCCCAGCTCGTTGCAGGACCTATTGAGAGAGCTGCAAAACTTATCCCCCAACTGTGTAAAAAACAACCTTTTTCTTGGGGGAATATTCAGATGGGTTGTAGATTAATCATATGGGGCCTATTTAAAAAAATTGTATTTGCTGACAATTTGGCACCTTTTGTTGATAAGGTATTTAGTAATCCTACGGGATTTTCATCATTTGAAGTGCTGTTAGGAGTATATGCCTTTGCATTCCAAATATACTTGGACTTTTCTGCGTACTCTCAAATTGCCAGGGGAGCAGCTGCATTAATGGGTATCAAGTTGATGAAAAACTTTGATATTCCATATTTGTCATCAAGCATAACAGAGTTTTGGCGTAGATGGCATATAAGTCTTTCTTCATGGCTTCGTGATTATCTGTACATTCCATTGGGGGGATCAAAGAATGGCATACTGAAAACCTATAGGAATTTATGGGTAACGATGGTGTTGTGCGGCTTATGGCATGGGGCCAATTGGACCTTTGTTTTTTGGGGAGTTTACCATGGTTTATTGTTATCCATTGAAAGATTTTGTAAAGAGCAGTTTAAAATAAAGCTGGAATTTGTAAGTTTCTCATGGCGATCTATACTGTTTGTGATTTTGACTTTTCACTTAGCTTGTATAGGATGGGTTTTTTTCCGTTCTCCTACTATTAATGATGCAATTGGAGTTTTGGAAAGACTATTTAATACAGAGTTTTGGTTTTCAACGGTTGAGGCATTGTTGCCAATGGTGATAGTTTTTATACTAATTATTGGACATATGCTTTACGGAATCGCAAAAAAACAAAATTATGTTAGAACCATCAAAAACAACTTAGTCGTGGATATTGTTTATTTTATCACTATTATATCTTGTTTTATCATTGGCGCAGCCTCCCAAGGGGCTCAATTTATATATTTTGAATTTTAAAAAGCAGTTTGAATTAAATGGATTTTTCATCTATGAATTTTATCAAAAAATATAAATTAATCCCATATTTAGGCGTATTGTTCCTCTTTACTGTCGGTATTGTGCAATTAAAGCAAAACACAATGCCAATAGGAGCTTATGAAGTACAAGAACAATATATAAGCAATTTAATTAACGAGCAATATAAACTAAGTGCTTTTGATAAAATCCCAATTGCTAAAAGGGCACTTATTGCAGGATCTGGAATTATTGGTAATCGTGATGGTATTGGGCCTTACGCTCAGTTTGTGGAACCAGGTTCCATGGTAATGGATACCAATAAAGATTTTTTATATGTTCTTGATGGTAAGAGCCAGCTTGTTAGAAAAATTGAGTTAAGTAGTCGCATCGTTTCGACAATTGTTGATCTCAAACAGTTTAATATACGTTTCAAATCTGTTGCTATAGTGAATCAGAATTTCTATTTTATAGATGAATCAGAAGAATCCATCTATAAACTTGAACCAAATGGAGTTGTTTCCTCCATTTTGTCTGTTAAAAATGAAAAGCAAACAAAGATCAAAGATTTGGTTGTTTCTAAAGGGTTGCTATTTGCACTACTTACGGAACAAACAACACTTAAATCAAAGATTTTAAACAAAGTTGGAAATAAATGGCAGGTTTTTATAGATGGTATTAACGGATTAAATGATAGACTATATTTGTTTAATAAAGATATATTTTTGACATCCAAGGCAAATAAGCAATATACACAGATCTCATTGGAAAATGGACTTAGAAACGACCACACGGTTAAAGTTGAGTTTCTGCCATTAGGAATCATTGCTGATCCTCTTAATAGTCGATATATTGGATATTCTGAAAAAAAAATGTATCAATTGAGCTATCCTGTAATAACGGAAAACCAATATGAATATCTTCCGATTCATAATATTAATGGCGATGAGGTGGGAGTTCAGGCTGGTCATGTCGAAATAGAGGATTTTGAATACAATAAGAGCCCATTTTTCAAAATTACAGAAATCGTTGCAGTTCCTGAGAAAGGTGATTTTTATGTTTGTGACGGCAATAGCAAAAGGATTATATATCATTCAACAAGAGCAAAACAGAGAGATCAACTTCCTAATTTCATAAAAGAAAAAAAAAGAAATTCTACTATTATGAATGCTCATAAAACGCTTTGGATAGGTCATTCCGTGTCTTGGTGCCCGGCTGGAAGATATTATAATAACAATAGTGATGAATATGGTGCTCCTAAAGTCTTTGAAACTTTATTAAAAGAGCAATACGGTGAATCTTTTAGCGTTACAAATCCAAAAGTAACGGGGGTAAATTTTTTTCATGGTGCATATAATAGTTTAAAATCATCACTGGAGCAGCATAATTATAAGAATGCCGTTGTTTTAATTGACTTGCATAACCTGCTCTGGTTTTTCCATTTTAACCTAAAACCGATTCCCCTTTTTGAGAATAATACAATTCCAATAGGTATTGATGCAGAATCAGCAACAAAAAAGTTTCAAGAGTTAGTCTATCCTGAGGCTATGCAGCCAATAATACAATATATCAAAGAGCATCCAGATAAATTTGATATAAAAACGGGCGCGATTAAAAACAGTCAATTTTTAGATCTGTGGATGCAGGATGAGACGTTTAGAGATATGATTCTGACTCTATATTCTAATCTATTAAAAGGAATGAAGAAAAAATGTGACGAGAAAAATGTGAAAATGGTTGTTATTCTTTTCCCTATCACAAAATTTGTGTCGGAGAATGATTGGCATGATGCTTATTTCATTGGCGGAGATAGGGTAAACTATGATTTCGAAAAAGTTCATAGTCCGATTTTGGATGTTTTATTGAAAAATCAAATAGAAGCCTATGACATTACATATGAATTGATAATCAGACATCAAAAATATTTTCCCTTTAATGCACATTCTCATCACCGATCTTATTTGTTCCATCAGGCGCTGGCTGAATCTGTGAAATCAGTTTTAACCCGGAATGATTTTTTTAATTTCTCAAAGGATACTGATAAAAAACCAAATCCTATTGTTGTCCCCGTTTTGACTCGAAAAATAGTAGATAATGTATTCTATACCCCCAAGAAGGACTATTTGTTCATCCTTCACGATCTCACCATTTTAAATGAGAATAGGGCTAATATTCTTCCTTCTGCCAATGCATTATTAAAATATGCCATAGAAGACATAAAAAGATATAAAAAAAATAATGAGGAAATAACTTTTGAAAAATTTCAAGTCAATTTTGTTAATGTAAAAAATAGAGATGAATATGGGCAGAGGCTTTTGGATAATATAACTGAACTTGCCTCATTAACGATTGGTTATACAGATTTTAAAAAAATAGAAGTTATACTCAATAATAAGGGAACTTTTGACAATGAATTTTTGCATAACTATTTTGAGCTGAAATTATTGTTGGATGGGAACAAAAAATAGGATGACACAAAAATAATATTATTATGACAAAAAGCATTTCATTACTCTTGCCAACTAGAGGACGTCCTAGGCGTTTAAACAGGATGTTGCAAAGCGTTTTTTCAAATGCTCAAAATCCGACTGAAGTTGAAGTTGTTCTTCGTATTGATGACGATGATGTTAAAATCCTTGATATCATAAATGTGGCCTCAAAGTACCCAGTTAAGATAGTTAAAGGAAAACCTCAGAGTATGGGGGCTCTAAACACGGATTGTTACCGGCATTCAACTGGAGATATCATCATACTTGTAAATGATGATATTGTTATCCAGACTAAAAATTGGGACTATGTGATAAAAGAGCGGTTTCAATTTTTGGAAGATAAAATATTCCTTGGTTATCCGAATGATTTGCATAAAAAAAGAGGAATGGCTACTTTCCCCATTCTTCATCGAGATACTTTAAGCCTGTTGGAAGATCCCTTTCCTTCTGAATATGAAAGAACCTATATAGATTTGCACCTCATGGATATTTTTAAAAGAATTGAATCTTGTTGTGGGGATAGAATCTTATATTTTCCAGATATTATTTTTGAACATTTTCATCCATATTCAGGAAAAATAAAACATGATAAAACCTATCATAAAAGGGTTGAAACCAAGGATGATGTGGTTTTTAGAAAGCTTTCAGGTCTTAGGGAAAGAGGGGCTTTATTATTGTTAAATTTTCTTGGCAGTACCCATAAAATAAGTGAAAAAATAAGTGATAGAGAGACTTTGTCTGAATTTTTATGGGGCTTGTTAGTTAAACATTCAGGGGGCTTATTCTGGCGCGCAAAATTGGCTGTCAGAGTAGTTGTCAAAGAATGTTTAAGGAAAATTATGGTTAAATAAAGGCCACGAGAAAAATATTATTGAAATAAAAGAATAATCAATGCAAATATTAAAAGGAGATACAAATGGGTAAGCAAAAAATATTGGTTACTGGCGGAGCAGGTTATTTGGGTTCTACAATGGTCCCCCTATTATTGGAAAAAGGTTTTGCTGTTACTGTTTTAGATTCGTTGATTTTTAATCAAAACCCTTTGCTTGCAGCTTGTTCAAATCCTGATTTTAATTTTGTTAAAGGAGATATTTGTGATGATTCTTTGATGAAAAAAATATTACCTGATTTTGATATAATTATTCTTCTTGCTGCAATTGTTGGTGCTCCGGCTTGTAAAATAAATCCTACTCTTACCAGAATGGTAAATTATGACGCTCATATGAATATCATTAAAAATGTTTCTTCAAATCAACTTGTGGTTTTTCCTTGTACAAATAGTGGGTATGGGATAGGTGAAAAAGATGCTTATTGTACTGAGAACTCTCCATTAAGGCCTATATCAGACTATGGAAAGACTAAGGTAGAGATAGAAAAAGCGTTGTTGGATAAAGGCAATGCCATTACATTACGCTTGGCAACTGTTTTTGGTATGAGTCAAAGAATGAGGATGGACTTATTGGTAAATGATTTTACTTATCGTGCATTTAATGACAAATTCATAATTTTATTTGAAGAGCACTTTCGTCGTAATTATATACACATAAGAGATGTTGCAAAAGCCTTTATCTTTGGGATTGAAAACTATGATGCAATGAAGGGTGACCCCTACAATGTGGGACTATCCTCGGCAAATTTAACTAAAAGACAATTGTGTGAAAAAATTAAAGAATATATTCCAGAGTTTTATATTCACTCTGCAGAGGTTGGTGAAGATCCAGATAAAAGAGATTATCTTGTTAGCAATGATAAGATTGAATCCCTTGGATGGTTTCCCGAAAACACTTTGGACATGGGGATTGTAGAG
Organism: Desulfobacteraceae bacterium; assembly: GCA_024226935.1. Lineage (GTDB taxonomy): Bacteria > Desulfobacterota > Desulfobacteria > Desulfobacterales > Desulfobacteraceae > NBML01. Next base: position 10,802 of record JAAELK010000068.1, on the reverse strand, counting down.
CTCCTTAAAGGGTATCAAATTATTAAACCTAATCAGTTTGCAAATGTTTAATTCAAACCTAAAATTAAGTGATTTTACTTTTTTAATTTTGGCTGGAGGTTTTGGAACCAGGTTGAATCCCATTTTAAATGGTTATCCAAAAGTTCTTGCAAATATAAATGGTCGGCCTTTTATATTTTATCTGCTTGAATTGATTAAAAACATTGGAGGTAAAAATGTTATTATCTGTACAGGCTATAAGGCTGATGAGGTTAAACAGTGTATTATAAAGCAATATGGTGAGTGTTTAAATATTAGTTTCTCAAGAGAGACAACGCCCCTTGGAACGGCTGGTGCTTTGAGGCTTGGCTTGGATTATATTAAATCTGAATTTATTATAGTATTAAATGGTGATTCTTATATAAAAACCGATTTAAGTAAGTTTATAGATTGGTGTATATCAAAACAGTGTAAGGCAGCATTGTTGCTTACTGAAGTTATGGATACAACCAGGTATGGAAAAGTTACATTGGGAAAAAATGGTATAATTACTCAATTCGTTGAAAAAGGATCTTGTGCTGGTAAGGGGATGATAAATGCTGGGGTTTATTTTTTACAAAAATCTATGCTTTTAAAGATTCCTCCCCAAAAAAAGATTTCTTTAGAAAAAGAATTTTTTCCTAAACTGGTGGGTTTGACTTTGTATGGATATATTAGTTCTGGTAAATTTATTGATATCGGTACGCCAGAATCATATGAAAAAGCTCGAGAATTTTTTTGAAAACCAATGTAAGGAATAAAAATTTAGCGTGAACCTGAAGCAATAAGGGAGAAAAATGTCTCAATTAACAACTCATTCAAGAATTTATATTGCAGGTCACTGCGGGTTAGTGGGTGCATCTTTATTACGTTATCTTACAGAAAATGGATTCAATAATATATTAACCAGATCAAGGGCTGAGTTAGATTTAACTTCCAAAAAAGAGGTATGGAACTTTTTTATGGAAGAGCGACCTGAATATGTTATTCTTGCTGCTGCAAAAGTGGGTGGAATTGCCGCAAATATTGCAGCGCCGGTGGATTTTTTATTGCAAAATTTAGAAATACAAAATAACGTTTTATTGGCTTGCCAGGAATTTGGCGTGGTTAAGACGATGTTCCTTGGCAGTTCTTGTATTTATCCCCGAGAAGCCCCCCAGCCAATGAATGAAGACTGTTTTATGCATGGTCCGGTTGAACCAACAAATGAATCTTATGCAATTGCCAAGATTGCTGGTATTCGTCTTGCCCAGGCACTTCATCAACAGTATGGTTTGAATGTGATTTGTCCCATGCCATGTAATGTGTATGGGCAAGGTGATCATTTTGAGTTTGAGCGTTCTCATGTAGTATCAGCCTTGGTACGACGCTTTATTGAAGCCAGGAGAAATGATGTACAAATGGTGACCCTATGGGGTACCGGCAATGCTTGTAGGGAATTGTTGCATGTAGATGATTTGGCTGATGCATGTATGTTTTTGTTAAAAAAGTATGATTCATCAGAGATCATTAATGTGGGCTCAGGTCAAGATTTTACTATTTGTAAATTGGCTGAAACTATAGCAACGATTGTGGGATATACAGGTAAACTGGAGTGGGACTTAACTAAACCCGATGGGATGCCAAAAAAATTACTGGATGTTGGTCGATTAGCTGCGCTCGGTTGGAGACATAAAATTGATTTAGTAACAGGTATCCAATCAGTTGTGAATGATTTTGAAGAACGTTACACTTTATAGTGATAGAGTTTTTGTGGATATCTAATCCAATATATTTAAGTTAAGTGTCAACCATTTTGGCCCTGGCCAATGATGTCTCCTATGAAGCTATTTTTGTCGAGCAGTTGAAAAACTTTTTTATTTTTGTGTTTGAGGAATGGGATTATAATAGGGAAAAAATGAAAACTATTCTTGTTACAGGGGCTTCTGGATTTGTCGGCCGGGCAGTATGCCGGAAATTGTCTTCCAATAATCGTGTTATTGGGTTTGATAAAGATCGATATCCCGGGGTTGAAGGAGAGAGGATGATTTTTGTCAGTGGGAGTATCACTGACAAAAATGATGTTCAGGCGGTTTTTGGACGCTATACTCCTGACTCAGTGGTTCATTGTGCTGGAATTGCCCATCAGAAATTTAACACAAATTTAAGTGTTGATAATTATGATCAAGTAAATAATGTGGCAACAAAAAATATTGCATTGGCTGCAATTAGAGTCAATCCATCTGTTCATTTTATTTTTCTTTCTTCAATTTGCGTGTATGGTGAAAAACATGGGGAAACAGAAATTAAAGAAAACGATGGTTGTTGGCCAACCAGTCAATATGCTGTGAGTAAGTTGACAGCGGAAAATAATTTAGTACAACTTTTTGATAACTGCCAGATTAATAAGCTGGATATTTTGCGGCTTGCACCTGTATATGATATCTCTTGGAGTGGGAATCTTGAAAAAAGAGTTTGTGGCCCTCAAAACTTAGTTTATTTGAGATTTGGATCGGGGGACCAGAAAATGTCCATCCTTGCAAGGCAAAATTTGGTTGATTTTATCTCGCATAGAATAGAAAATAATTTAATGCAAAGAGTTTGCAATTATTTTAATGTTACAGATAAAAGGCCATGTTCATTTAATAAGATCATTAAAATATTTAAGACATCCGAATACCGCCCTGACAGGAGAATTATTACGGTTTCTTTATCGCTTGTTTGGATAATAACTCGGGTAGCTGGGTTGTTTATAAAAGGCAAAGGATTATTGATTTATTCTTTTTATGATAAGCTTTCAAAGGAATTGGTTTTTGATAATACAAGGATGCTTGAGACAGGATTTGATCCTAGGTATACATTAAAATCTGTTTTTGCCAGACACAAAATTAAAACAATTTAGACTAATTTTTTTTACATCCCCTCCCTTCCCCCTCCCTCCCCAAAAAAACTCTTTCTATTGGATTGTCTTTCTTTTAACACTTTTCAAGTTAGCTCATGTTTAGTTTAAAGAATCTTTCATTTTCGGTGTGATTTTAATTTGTTGCCTTAAATAAGGAGGTGTATATCAAATTGTATTTGTTTGCTTTTCTGGTAGGTGTAATAGGGGCTTATCTTGCAATACAATTTGCTGACAGGATAGGAATTAGTGATATTCCCAACCATAGAAGTTCCCATGAAAAAATTATTCCAAGGGGTGGGGGGGTTGGTATTTTAGCCTCTTTTGTTTTGGGAAGCCTGGTTTTATCAGTCCCGGTGGGTTTATGGTTGCCTTCTTTGATTATTGCCCTGATTAGCCTATGGGGGGGTGATAAACATCTTTTGTCCGCGCAGGAAAGGCTTTTTGTTCAATTTGCTTGCAGTATGGCTTTTGTGGTGTCGTTTTTATATTCAAAACAGATTGCCCTGGGGGCATATTTTTTATGTGTCCCCATTTCTATTTTCATAGTGGGAACCTCAAATTTTTATAATTTCATGGATGGTATAGATGGTATTGCAGGAATTACTGGGGTTGTGGGGTTTTCATTGATTTCCTTTTATGTTGGTATTTCAGGTACTAATGATGTTTATGTGACTCTATGTCTGGTTTTGGCTTTTTCTTGTCTTGGTTTTTTGTGTTTTAATATACCAAGGGCAAAGGTATTCCTGGGAGATATCGGGAGTATCATGTTAGGTTTTGTATTTGCTTGTCTGGTTATCGTTTTATCTGAAAATATTATTGGTTTTGTTGTGATGGTGGGATTTCTTGCTCCTTTTTATTTAGATGAATTATTTACAATGATTGTAAGAATCAAACATGGAGATTCGTTGATTGTCGCCCATCGAAAACATATTTATCAGTTGCTGGTCAATGAGGTGGGAATAAAACATTGGAAAGTATCTTTGGCTTACGGCTTTACCCAGGCGATAATCGGATTATCTACCATATTTGTAAAACATAGGGGAATCTATTTTATATTGTTGACCTATTTGATTTATAGCCTTATATTTGCGTGGGTTTCAATAATTATTCGCAAAAAGGTTTCTATTTAATGAAAGTAAGTGTATCCAGAAATTTGTTTATTATTGTCATAATAGATATTGTTTTATTAACTTGTTCCTTTTATTTGGCACATTTGATTCGGTTTGATTTTAATCTTCCCGGCTGGGCAGGAGAAAGATTTGTCGAAATGCTCCCATATGTCTTGGGCGTAAAACTGTTCTGTTTTTATTATTTTGATTTATACAAAGGTATGTGGAGATATACAAGTCTTAATGATTTAATGAACATTGTTAAAGCCTCGATAGCCGCAACTTTAATTTTGGTTGTCCTTATCCTTTATAAGGATAGATTCGAACTGACTTCCAGGTCTGTTTTTATAATTGACTGGGGCTTGACTGTCATGTCTTTGGTCAGCTTGAGGATTTTTACCCGGTTGTGTTTTGAACAATTTACCGAGCATATAAGAATTCAGGATTTGTTTGATGCCGTGGTGAAAATATTTCGAAAAGGGAAGGGGAATGGCAGGGGAGTGCTTATTATCGGTGCCGGAGATTGCGGGGAAAAAATATGCCGGGAATTTCGTGAAAATCCATCTGTTCAGTCCCATGTTGTTGGATTTTTAGATGATGATACTTCTAAAATCGGCAGAAAAATACACGGGATATCCGTACTGAACGTAATTGATGAGCTTGAACATATAGCAAAATCCACAGAAGTTAATAATGTTATAATTGCCATTCCTTCTGCCAATGCTGAACGCATGAGACATATTGTTGATTTATGCAAAAAGGCAGATGTGAATTTTAAAACTGTGCCCAATATGGGTGAGTTGATTGATGGTAAAATAAATATAAGTGCCATAAGAAATGTTGAATATCGTGATCTTTTAGGAAGGGACCCTGTTGATCTGGATAAAAGACAAATTGGTAACTACCTTGGTAATAAACATGTTCTTGTCACGGGTGCTGGTGGCTCCATAGGAACAGGGCTCTGCCGGCAAATTTGCAGATATTCCCCCGAAAAAATAATCCTTTTTGAAAGAGCTGAAAGTCCCCTTTACGAAATAGATCTTGAGCTTAAAAAAAGTTTTCCTGGTGTTGAGATCATACCTGTTTTGGGTGATATACAAAATAAACAGGAGTTGTATAAAATATTTGAGCAGACCCGCCCTGATATTGTATTCCACGCCGCAGCCTATAAGCATGTCCCCATGTTGGAAAAATTTCCATGGAAGGCGGTGGAAAATAATATTGCAGGCACTGAGAATCTGGTTGAAATTACCAATAGCTTTAATTGTGAAAAGTTTGTTTTTGTTTCGACGGACAAGGCTGTGAATCCCACAAATGTAATGGGTACAAGCAAGCGGATTGCTGAAGTTTTGGTTCAGAACATGAATAACACACAAGGATCAAAAACAAGTTTTATCACGGTAAGATTTGGAAATGTCATTGGAAGTGTTGGAAGCGTCATTCCTCTTTTTAAAAAACAAATTAAAGAGGGGGGACCTGTAACAATCACTCATCCTGAGATAATAAGATATTTTATGCTGATTCCGGAAGCATGCCAGTTGGTTCTCCAGGCTGGTGCCATGGGAACGGGAGGGGAAATATTTATACTGGAAATGGGGCAGCCTGTTAAGATAGACAGCATGGCCAGGGATTTAATAAGATTTTCAGGGTTTGAACCCGATGTTGATATTAAAATTGAGTATACGGGATTACGACCGGGTGAAAAATTGTATGAAGAGTTGATGACTGCCCAAGAAAATGTTATTCCCACGGGTCATCATAAGATTATGGTGCTCAATGGTAGAAGAACTGATATGATTCGATTGAACGGAAAACTTGAAATATTAAAAAAAGAGTCTAAAAATAGAAATCATGACACTATCAGGACCTTGTTAAAAGACATTATTCCCGAATATGAACTTAATCCTTCCAAAGATATAAAAGCCGCATCATGAAAAGATTCTTTGATTTTTTAATTGCATGGAGTTTATTTGTTGTATTGTCCCCTGTGTTTATTTTGATTGCAATTTTAGTCCGGTATAATTTAGGGGCCCCTGTATTATTCAGACAAAAGCGCCCTGGCCTTTACGGCAAACCTTTTATGATGTATAAGTTTCGTTCGATGACAGATGAAAGGGATGAAAAGGGAAATCTTTTGCCGGATATTGACAGGTTTACAGGTTTTAGTGCTTTTTTACGTAACTCCAGCCTGGATGAACTGCCGGAATTTATAAATGTTTTAAAGGGCGACATGAGTCTTGTGGGGCCGAGACCCCTTTTAATGCAATATTTGAAAAGATATAGCCCGGATCAGGCAAAACGCCACAATGTAAAACCGGGTATTACCGGTTGGGCCCAGGTTAATGGGAGAAATTCAATCAGCTGGGAAGAAAAATTTAAAAAGGATGTCTGGTATGTTGATAACCAAACCCTCCTGCTTGATGTGAAAATTCTTGCTCTGACACTATCCCGGGTTTATAGGCGTGAAGGAATCAATCAACAAGGGCATGTAACGGCTGAAGAATTCATGGGAGATAAAAATCATGGATGATAGGTTTGAAGAGTGGAAACCACCTGAAATTATTGAGGGTGTCCCTACTAAATATAATTGGATTGTCCAGGGGGTGGATGGGTTAAAGCTTGGTTATAAAACAGATATTGGTGCTTTTTCCTATATTAATGCCCAATGTGAAGTTGAGATTGAAGATTATGTCCAGATAGGCTCCCATTGCTCCATCTATTCAGTTTCAACCATAGATGGGAAAAAAGGCAAGGTCAGGTTGAAGAAAAACAGTCGTATCGGCAGTCACAGTACTATAATGCCTGGTGTTACCATTGGGGAAAATGCAGTTGTCGGCGCCCACAGTTTTGTGAATAAAGATATACCGGATAGTGTTGTTGCATTTGGAAGTCCGGTTAAAATAATAAAGAAGGTTGAAGACTAAAGAAGGTTGAAAAATAAAATGAATTTTGCTCCATGGCCTTATTTTGAGGATGATGAGATAGAGGCTGTAACAAAGGTACTCAAGTCTGGTAAAGTGAACCAATGGACAGGAAACGAGATTAATGCATTTGAAACGCAATTTGCTCAATATATAGGTAGTGATTATTCCATTGCTCTTGCCAATGGAAGCCTTGCTCTCGATCTTGCCCTTGGGGCGTTCAATATTGGAAAAGACGATGAAGTTATTGTAACTCCGAGGTCATTTATTGCCTCGGTCAGTTGTGTTGTTCTAAAGGGAGCAAAACCTGTTTTTGTCGATGTTGATCCTGTCAGTCAGAATATCACCCTGGAAACTATTGCAAGAGCGGTTACATCGAAAACCAAGGCGATTATCGCAGTGCACCTGGCTGGTTGGCCTTGCGAACTTGATAAAATAAAACTGTTTTGTGAACAAAAAAATATAATTTTAATAGAGGATTGCGCCCAGGCCCATGGTGCAGAATATAAAGGGAAAAAAGCAGGAAGTTTTGGGGATTGTTCCATCTTTTCTTTTTGTCAGGATAAGATTATAACCACCGGTGGAGAGGGCGGCATGCTGGTGACAAACAATAAAGATGTTTGGGAAAGCGTATGGCGCTATAAGGATCATGGTAAAAATTTTGAAAAAGTTTTTGCCAAAAATCAGCTTCCCGGATTTAAATGGTTTGCCGACAGCTTTGGAACCAATTGCAGAATGACCGAAATCCAGGCGGCAATCGGACGGGTTCAGCTAAAAAAACTTGATGGATGGGTGGAAAAAAGAAGAAAATTTGCAGCACTTTTCAACCATGAATTTGATAAGATTCCCGGACTGCGAACCACCATACCCGATGAAGCTATCTATCATTCCTATTATAAATATTATGTTTTTATAAACCGTGATGAATTAAAAGATGGTTGGAACACAAGAGCTGTCCTGGATGAATTAAATAACAGGGGAATTTTGTGCAACTCCGGAATATGTCCTGAAATTTACCTGGAAGAAGCCTTCAAACATTGTTCCTATAAAATCTTTGGGCCAAACAAAGATAAATTTGCCTGTCTTCCCGTTGCAAAACAACTGGGTCAAACCTCAATGGTTTTTATGGTTCATCCAACCCTGGAGCTTGAATCCATTCATAACATCATCAACCAGGTAAAAATTGTAATGGAAAAGGCAGTTAAATAAAACAGGATCAGCTTCGAAGAGTATTGAGCATCAAAAGTTATTTTTGATGCTCAATACTTTTTGTTTAACATGCACCAATCGGCTTTCGTTTCCAATCTTCAATCAAGTCAATCCATGCAGCAATACCAAGGCATAATATGAGCATCCACCAAGGATACCTATATCTGTAGAGTGTGCCAATATGTGGGTTTGCCATTCCAAAAATAGTCATCATTGCAAATGATAACCCAATGGGTACAAGCATTAGGCAGTTTTTGCGACGAATCAACCAGATAATCAATCCCATAATGCCAATGTAAACCCCCGCAGCCTCAAATGGAACAAGAGTATAAAAAACAGACGGCCAATTACTAAACCAAAGATTAGGCCAAGGCGTAAATATTCCTATCAAAAAAGCTCGCGGGATGTAACATAAAGCCTCCATTGAGCCCTGTGGAAATTTGTCCATATCAACAAAAGAATTTAGAACTGCTGGTTTGGAAGTGTGCTCACGTATGGTAAAGATTAAACAACGCTGTCCCATTAAAGCTTTAAGTTTGTGGTTAATAAAATTAGGAAATAAATCCCAATTTTGCCAATTTTGGTCATCAATTGTATTAAAACATTTATTAGCTACAGATGTATTAACACCTTTATTAGCTACAGATGTATTAACACTTTTATTAGCTACAGAATCGGATGATGAATGAAATGAAAAAGAATCAAAACTTTTGAGTGTTGCATCAGAATCGGCACCGTGACTTAGAAGGCCTAAGCCAATCAATAAAATTGAGCCAAATATAGCAAGGTGAATCCACTCTCTGTTCTTTTTTTTAAACATTAGATAATATACTATTCTTAGTATTAGAATAAGAGCAGTAATTGGCAGTAGCATTTGATTTATATATGGCCTCATTATAAATACTAAAAACATGCCAGCGACTGCAATTAGTAACGATAATAGCTTGTTTTTTAACAAGATTGTTTTTTGTGTCGGTTGGATTAATCGCAACAATCCATATGTCAATAACAGCGTTCCAGTTAAAGCAAAGCTGTCCTTGTTAATTTGGGAAAAGGCAATCATCATGTTCGGCGAGATAGCTAATGGCAGTACTGCGAGAATTGATGTACGTAATGAAAACCAATATCTGAAAATCATCACCATCGTGATTATTGATAGTGCATGCAAAAAAGCATTGATAAATACCATGCCATATATGTTTTTTATAAACCAATAGTTGAGACTCGCTATCCCGGCAGGTCCTTGATTTTTGGGCCGCAGCTCAAATGCCTTAATTCCTTGAGCTCTGAGATCCTTTACCTTATTTAGGGCTAATTGATTGTATATTTGTGGATCTCCTGCAATATTACCATTTATTGATAATGGTGCCATACGTGGGATTACCAGCTCACGACAGACTACCATCGCAATAACGGCATACATAAATACACTCAAAAACAATATGATCATAGTCTTTAGATTTTTATACTCATTCATGGTAATGACAGCTCCACGATTTTGTTGCTATCTTTTATCTGTAAAGAGTAAAAAATTTGTAAAAAAACGAATTTTTTGGGCAATCTGTCAAATTGAATAATAAGCATTCTGTTATAATTCCTTTCTTTCGATTCCATAACAATTCATCATTCACCCTTATTTAGTGGTTAATATTTATTCATTATTATCAAATATTAAATTTAAAGGGAGTTAAGTGATTGTAATTTATTTTATCAATTATTAAAATCAAATTTGATTATCGATTCGATCAGCTGAATACCAAAACAATATCTTCAAGTCAAGGCTCCTGTTGGGCTTTAAATCCATCATTCAATTTTGGAAAATATTATATTGTTGACTTATTTGATTTATAGCCTTATTTTGGCGTTATTATTTAATAAACATTCGCAAAAAGGTTTTCATTTAATGAAAGTAAGTGTATTCAGAAATTTGTTTATCATTGGTACAATAGATATTAATTGACCTCTCCTCCTCCCCTCCCTTGATAAAATCATCACTAAAAACAATAAGAATGTTATCACCTTGGATGAGCGAAGCTTTCTGGGTTGGATTTGGGCTCATCACGTCTATACTTGCACTTCTTGTTGGGACCCGTATTTTAACAACTTTGCTGTCCACAGCTGAATATGGAAAATTGGCCCTGGCTCTTTCCATCACCGCCTTGGTGGTGCAGCTCTGTGGGAATCCCATAGGCCAGACTGCGGTCCGTTTTTATGCACTTTGGAGAGAGGCTGGGAAATTACCATTACTCATTCTCTATTTGAAAAAATCCATTGGTTGGATGGTGGGAGCTATTTTCTTGGCCTGTATTGCCATTGTGCTTCTTGGGAACCGGTTCAGTGAATTTCCCAGTGGTCATTTGACTCTGGTTGTTGGTGCCTTTGCAATTTTTTTAGCTCTCAATTTTGTTGCAGTTGCTTTGGAAGACTCTGCCCGTGAACGGCGTTTTCGGGGTATAATGCAGGGAAGTTTTGAAGCAGGGCGATTTTCGTTTGCAATAGGGCTTATCTTTTTATTGGGCTCTCACAATCGGTGTGTGTCAAGCAAGTTGTCGCCTTTTCCTAAAAAGATTTCTCAGCTTCACCGCAAAATCTCCTCATGAGTTCCGACGGGTCATTGAAGCCCATTCTCACCCATGAGAAAATTTTGCTATTGTGTCGCTACTT